>NZ_JCACKA010000089.1:0-48203 GCF_059505145.1 Mojavia sp. | reverse complement strand
ATCAGGCTGATGCTCAAACGGCTGGCACATTTATAGATCCCAAATGGGTTCTATATTCTGGATTATATTGATCAAAGCAAAACTCTGGTGATTAACAGCCCCAGTGGTATCCGAGGAGCAAACGAAAAAATGTATGCTCTGCAATTTCCCAAAGCAATTCCAGAAACGATTGTCAGTGCTGATAAGCAGTTTATTCGGCAATTTGTCGAAGCAAAAGGGGCAGCAGTTATCAAACCACTTGGTAATAAAGCTGGGGAAGGAATTTTATTTTTACAATCAGGCGATCGCAACTTCAACTCCATAGTTGAACTTAGTACTCTCCAAGGTCGAGTACCAGTTATGGTACAAACCTATTTACTAGAGGCAAAACAAGGAGACAAACGAATTATCCTGCTTAATGGCGAACCGATTGGTGCTTTAAATCGTCTTTCTAGTGGGAATGATTTTCGCAATAATATGGCAGCAGGTGGTACAGTCGCTCAAACTGAAATTACTCCAAGAGAGCATGAAATTTGCGCTCAATTAGCTGAAAGATTACGCAAAGACGGTTTAATTTTTGTTGGTATTGACGTAATTGGTGGCTACCTTACCGAAGTCAACGTCACTAGTCCAACCGGAGTTCGTGAAATAGAACGATTAGATAATACTCGCCTTGGACATCAGATTATTCAATGGGTCGAACAGGTAACTGTTTAAGCGGGTTTAATTAGTAGAAAACACTTTTGCTCAATCAATAGACTTCTTGCAAAAGTTAATTTAATGAAAATTAAAACATTGTCTTGGAAAGTTATGTTTGGAGAAAACCTTTTTTACAAAGTTCAAATTTCTGACGAAAAGCTGCTTTGCGTTTAAGAGGATGTTTTAAAAGTCCTCTTGTTGGTAGCAAAACGTTTCAGATCCCCCTAAATACCCCTTAAAAAGGGGTATTTTAAGAATTTTTCCTCCTTTTTAAGGGGGGCTAGGGGGGATCAACAAGTGTTTAAAATCACAGCCAAATACTTTTCAAACAACCTCTAAGGAGGAAGCCTCCACTCTGACTTTTCGCAGATAAATGCAAATGAACACCAATAAATTATCTGTGTTTATCGGTGTTTATTTGTGATTCTAAATAAAAAACTAGGATTTTTGCAAGACATCCAATCTAATAATGAAGCAAAAAGTGAAGTAGCAATTACTAGTTATTGCTCAGGATCATCACAGGAGACAGCAACTTTTGGAATTAAACAAGGAGCAGATTTACGAGAGGGTGCATTACTAATAGCTGTTTTCATAAATTTCAGGACATTACGTTGCTGATACTTAAGGGTTGTTAGCACGGTTAGTATCCGAGCAACAAAAGCACTTCCCGGTTAAGTCTAAGAACTAAAAATCTTCCATCCGCAAAATTTACTCAGCATTTATCTAGAAAATGCACCACTATTCTTTAAGCCACGGCTTGAGGTCGTTTTTTTGAGAGTCTGACGAATTGTTTCGTCAGAAATCGAATCAACCACACCAGTATTCACTAAATGATCTGCCAACAGTTGCATTGTCCAACGCACACACCCAGAGGGTGGGTCAGAACAGGCTGTGGCAATTAAAAATGCTTCTTGTTTGTTTTCAAGTTTGTGAGGTTTCGGTGGATGAGGGCGTTCGTTCAGTGCAAAGCCTAACCCACCTATGACAAATTTTTCTCGCGTCCGCTCCACTGTTGAGATATGAACTCGAACAGTGGAGGCGATTAGTTGATCTGTTTTTCCTTCAGAAGCCATCAGAAGAATATAAGCGCGGGTCATGGTTCGTGCTTTATGTTTACCTTTTTTAATTAGCGCTTGTAATTGATAAACTTCATCTTCAGTTAAATCAACAATGTACTTCTTTGCCATACTCTTTTCTGATTTTTAAGTAGCTTATCAGTAACACACTACCTAGCAATGTCCTTTGCCAAACTATTAGTCTCGTCGTCTCAGCAAGGATTATGAATGTCTTACTGAAACGAATGAAGCTTATCTAAATTTGAAAAATTGGTTTTGATGAAAGTGTATCTCGTTATTTAAATCAAGCTGTTATACCGCTGTGAACAACATCAAAAACCCAGAAAAATTCGTCTTAAACCAGCTGTAATCATAAACAATGGCATATTGTCCTGCTGAATTGCTGCCTTAAAACTAGGGCGATCTTTAAGATTTTGAAAATATCTTGCAATTTCAGATTGCGAATTGTCTTCCCATAGATAGCCAAAATTTAATTCATTTAAGCGATTGAGAACAGCTGTCCATACAACATCAGCTAGGGAATAAGTTTCACCGCGCAACCATTCAGTTTCACTCAATTGGTGTTCTAGTTGCTTCAACAAAGGCTGAATTTGTGCATTGATATCAGCAATTTTCTTGGAATCCTGAATTGTTTGGTTCCACTGTTTCACATCCTGCAACTTAGTAGCATATCTTTCTTTCAATTCAGGATTCGCTTGCATGAGTTGAGGAATAAGCTTTTCTTTAATTTGAACTGAGCGTCGTAACACGATGCCATCAATTCCTCTGTAGTTGCCGTACATCACTTCTCGCATAGGAAAACGATTCTGGAGATCAACCCATGCATCCATTCTTTTTCGCAAAACTAATTCATTCGGAATCAAACTCGGATTAGGAAATTGTTCATCTAAGTAACGAATAATCATTGCTGAATCACAAATTACTTTGCCATCATGGACTAGAGTTGGAACAACACCTTTGGGATTGAGACGGATGTAGTTAGGCTTCAAGTTTTCAAAGGTCAGAAGATTAATCAGGCGATCGCTCCATTTGAGATTTTTCTCCGCCAAAACTAGCTTCACCTTTTGAGAGCAGAGTGAACCCGGAAAGTAGTAGAGTTCAAGCATTTTAATTTACTTCTCCTCTCATGCTCGTGACATCAGGTTTAGATGACAACAGTTGTTATGTTAGATAAGATAACAACTGTTGTGATAACATGTCAACAGATTTAATTTTATTTTTTACTGACTCTTGGAACACGAGCAAAACAATGAGTTATAGCGATCGCCGTCTGGAAGTGACTGAAGCAACATGGCGCGTAATTATTCGTGAAGGACTTGATCGCGCCAGTATGCGTGCGATTGCTCAAGAACTTGGCTGTACTACAGGTGTTCTTACCCACTATTTTCGAGATAAAGACGAACTGACGCTTTTTGTACTGGAACGAGTGTTTGAAAACCTATTTAGGGACATGAAAGCTTGTACAGAAGGACTACACGGAATTGAGCGGTTTGAGCAAATGATTTTCGCAGCGCTACCTTTTGAACTTAGTGGTGGCCAAGGTTGGCAAATTTGGATTGCCTTTCTAGGGTATGCAATTGGGCGTGAAAAGCTAATTCAGGAACATCGAAAACGCTATGAGTTACTACATCAGTTTATTTGCAAAGAGTTTACTGATTTGCAAACCACAAAGCTGATTCGAGAAGATATTGACTTAACGCTTGAAGCAAATGCACTGATAGCACTCGTCGATGGTATTGGGACAGGGTTTGTCATTAATCCTGAACAGTTTCATCCAGACCAGCAGCGATATCTTGTGCGACGATATATTAAAACTTTACTCGCAGTCTCTTAAGACACCATTTAACTTTAAATACTAAGCTCGGCTTTATCCAATTAAGCCGCATAAACCGCTGTGACTCCACACTTAGTGATACCAAGTTGCGAGCGAAACAAAGTGGAGCGAAGCAATCTCCCCTAACGAAAGATTACTACAACAGAACGCAACTTGTATGAGCCAATCTGCCAAGCTATTTAGGTCAGATGTGAATGTCGAAAACACTCTTACTGATGACTCATCTCTTCCTTAAGGAACGCACACGTAAATTTCTTGTGCCCCCATATCTAGCCCTGCTGCATTCAGATTAAGCTGCACAACGACCCAGCATTGAATGCTACTCTGGCTATACTTTTTGGATTTTCAGCAGAAAAATTCTAAGAAGCTACATCTGATTCCTCAGTTTCTAGCTGTTGCTTTGCAGCTACAGCATCCAGTTCCTCAATAAAAGCATCAATTGCTTTGGCTGCGGACTGCTTGCCTACTTTGAATTTAGAAAGAATGCTTGAACGTATTGCTTCATAGTCTGGTATGACTTGCTGTTCAACAGAAACAGCCTCTTGTGTAGGTAGGGCAACTCCACCCAAACGCTCATCTATTAAACCCTTGATCTGGGCTATTGCATCTGTTAGTTCCTGTCTTAGTATCTGTTTTATGTCTTCATCACCAGCTGGTGTAGATGAAGTTAAAGCAATCACTTGTTGTCTAACTATCTCCTGAATCTCATCACCACCGGATAATGTCAGCCCAGCTTTAGATTGACCCAGAATTCCCTTGAGCAACCTTGTCGCTGTTTGATTTAATGATTCATTTTCGGAAATCTGCATTGCTGAGAGTGCTTTGATTTCAGCATCATTTAACTGGATTGAAATTGTCACCTTAGCCATACTCTCAACTCCTGTAAAGTTTCATATTTAACAATGAATTCTTGCCTACTAACATTTGTATATAGTTTCTTTGACAGTAGTTTGCTTGCTTGTATATAGGCTATGTAGACAAATTATTTACTAATACAACTACTAATACAACTACAAATACAATTACAAAAACTTCTTGATCTCAACAACTTTTATTGCAGATTCTTTAGTTTAACTTAATTATAACGCACCTTTACCTGACCTCTATGCTTGAAATAGGGGCACAGGTATTAAGCCCCTATTTCAACTTTTTATTCTCGAATCATTTTTAGTTCTGCAATAGAGCGGTTTTACATGAAAATAGGTGTATTGCTTCTGTTGCTAGTTGACATCATCACTAGCTTGAAGTTTTTACCATCCATCACAGTAATTATCTACTCGAATGTCCCGCCAAATATCTGATACGTCCCACCCGGAGTTTTCTATTGATTTAACTTCCAGCCTCTCAAACATTGGAGAATAGCGATAGTTAGGAGTATACTCAGGCTTTTTATTATTCTCTAGTTTTTGCTGAACCTCTGTTACTGGTTTTGGAGCCTCAATAATTTGAGCTTCCGGCTCTAGCTTTTGGGTTAACCCTGTTGTAACCGTCTTTTTTAGGATGGGTTTTTCTAATTTCCTGATGACTTTCATATTTCTCTAAAATTGACAAATCTACGACTGTAAAAAAGCAAATGAATAAAAATCCAGGAGTCAAATGTCAGAAATTTAATAGTGGGGAGTTTAATTACCGCCACTAATTTAATACAGCTAAATTTTTGATAGCTACATAATGTTTAGCTATTAGATTCATTCACTATTCAGACTTAAATTATGACTTCTGAATTTTTGATAAGCTTTCTTTGGGAATCTGAAGAGTTCAGAAATTTGTAAAAAGAATTAACATTGATACCTTAATTTATAATGAACTACTTTTACACTGCTCACAAGTCGTTAAAACTAGAACTTGTTTGTTCGGTTCGCTGCACTGTCAAGTACTCCTACCTCAATTACAAATCCCTCCTGCTGCTCTCCCATAGCACCTCACCTTACCCTAACCTTTGGACAGCAGAGCTACGCACAATAACCTCCGGCATCACCAGCCAGCATAAGGTTATGCGTTTATCCCCGCAAAATCCTAAATCTACAGGTTTAGAACATTACCTAAAAATTCTTACCTGAGATGGGTTTAAAGAGCCTGCAAATACCTTATTGTGAGTAATTTCTAAATTTTGAGGAAGCTGAAATGACCTACTCAGATAATCAGAAATTAACGACTGAGGATGTCGAAGTTACCAACGAACTATTTAAAAATAGTTCTGAGTACCAAGATTTGAGTGAACAGGGGCAGCAAGATGATTATTTTGATGCTGATCTCAATCGGGCACGTAACGCAAAGCAAAAAGACACTGCTAAGAGTTTGCCCAATGATTTGACACAGCCTCCAACATCGTAAATTTACTGTTTCTATCAATACCTTCAGAAATTTATCAACAAATGACAAACCAAAAAGTCGTGCTAGTTACAGGCGCATCATCCGGGTTTGGACAGTTAATCGCTCAAAAGCTTGCTTGTGGTTACTGTGTCTTTGGTACTAGTCGCAAAGAACATCCAACTTCACAGGGCGTGGAAATGTTGACGCTGGATGTTACGTCTGACTCTTCAGTAGAATCGTGTATTAATCAGTTGCTTACACAGACTAACCGCATTGATTTACTTGTGAATAATGCTGGACAAATTCATGCCAGCATGATTGAGGAAACTTCTTTAGAACAAGCCAAGGAGATTTTTGAGACGAACTTTTGGGGTGTTGTACGTGTTACTAATGCTGTCTTGCCCGTCATGAGACAGCAGCGTAGTGGGCATATTATCAATATGAGTTCAGTGGCAGGATTGATCGGCGCGCCTGGCCAAGGTTTTTACTCTGCAAGCAAATTTGCACTTGAAGGTTATAGTGAAGCATTAAGCGTGGAACTAGACCCATTCAATATTAAAGTGTCTTTAGTTGAGCCTGGTTACTTTAAGACCAACTTCAACCAAGCCATGTTACAGCCTACCGCAATTCATAGTGATTATGACACTGTACGCGATGTAATTCGCTCATCTGTCGATCAAGCAATTGCACAAGGTGACAATCCTGACAAGGTTGCACAAGCGATTGCTCGTATTGCTTCGAGCTCCTCACCACGATTACGCTACCGTGTTGGCAATGAGGCACAATGGTTGCCTAGACTGAGAGCAATACTACCTGATAAGTTGTTTCGATTTAGTGCGCGCAAACGCTTGAACCTGCCTTAAACCATAGCACTATTTAACTTGGTAACTACATTCGGAACTACAGTTGCGCCCCACAGTAGTAATGTATGACATTTTGTGGAGGGCTTTCACTCGACTGTAATTGTTTACACTGGTTTAATTGACTTGGAAGTGGCTTGGTAAGACAGTAATTTATGTTTGTTAAAATTCAGGGTTCAAACTTAGTCAGTTGGCGTCTCAAACGATTGCACTCATCAAGCAGTGTATTAAGTTCCGCTCTTGCGTTTGTTTAGTTAGTTCCGGCAATGAATGAGATAGCTGGTCGGCTGTACTTAACCTTTCAATTGCCGCTCCAATTAGATAGATAAGCTATAGGTTTTCACGCTAACACGCACACTGCACTGCACCCCTAACATTTCCTTGTTGCTGTCGAAAGCAAATACTCCCGCATCAGGGCTGCTGTTGAAACTGTTGTTTATCTTTTTTGGGAAGCGATCGCATCGCGCCATAACCAAAATAGTAAAAATCCCCGCACTCAAGGCAGGGAAATATGGCTTACTCTAAGCAGTTTTTAATACAAATGTATTATGCATAGTTGCTCAAGGCAAGCGATTGCTCTGGTCAAGAAAGGGATGGAGGGACAACGAGGTAGAGGGACGACGAGTTGGGGAGTAATCACAAATTGCAACTATGCCCCAAGGCTTCTGTTTGCAGAACAGCAGAGGTCGTTCAATAGACTTTCGACTGTTGACGGTACATAACATCTGAGCGTAAAACGTACTTTCGCCTTGCGTCAGGAAAACTATAAAACTCAAACTTGGTTACCATACTAATAAGGTTGCGATCGCCACAAACTTGATCACAAGGGTTCTCTCGCGTCAGGTAAGGCACTTGCCAATAATAAAATGCACTCGTCCGTATTAACAATATTGTTGCCAGAGCCGAGATATCTTGGTGCTTTCAACCGAAGGTCGCGCATCGACGGCCATTGCATTTTATTTCTTGGATCTCCCTGATCAGGTGATCCCCAAAGTTAAAATACGCTCTATGCTTTTGCAAGACTTCGCCTTTCCATATTTGGGAAATGCTAAAGGTGGCCCTACCAGCCGCGGCACTGATTACTCTGCCAGTGAAGACAGCCGTTGCATTATTCAGGGCAACTTGTGGTGACGGGAATTCTAGACATCGGCAAGCATATGCTGGTTTATTAGTAGTGACTAAGATAGTGAACAACAAAGAAACTGCCAGCAGTAAAACGATTGCTTGCTTGAGTATTCGATTCACAAAGCGCCTTGTATTTCTGCCCATTTCTATAATTGACAATTAATATGTTATGGGCATTATAACTGCTAGCTGTTTGCTGTTTATTTTTTACTAGTTTATTTATATAAAAGTCAATAAGTTTACTTAAAATTGCGATTGCAGCGTTATCTGGAGGTCACACTAGAGCAGAAGCGAAAAGCCGATTCGGTAATTGGGTTTTAGTCGAATGGTACGAAGAGCGCGCGTAATTTGTGCAAAGCTTGCTCTTTAAGCAGGGACGAACAAATAAGTGTATAAAAAAACTGAAATAGTCAGAGATACTAACAATTACTCTTTGCTCCCCCAGCTTATCTTCGTCTTCATGACATTCCCCATAGAGCTGATGTTAGCCTGGGATTAAAGTAGTGCTTAGGGTTAACCAACAATCACTATTCAAAGCCTCCCGCATCGCTGTTTCATCACTAAAAGCCTGCCGCACAAGTCGTCCCTCATATACCAGCTTGATTTCGCTTTGCTGAAATGCCCAAGGAGACATGATCAGTGTAAAATGATTATCTTTGTTTTCTACCAAAGTTAACTTTAACGTCGTTGTGCCATTGTTAGTTGGTACTTGAGTGATATGTTGTTCCCCTACTTTCGCTACACATAAGATTATCGAAAGCGCATCCCATGTTGCCACCAACTTTTGATTGCGTTCAATCACCTCTGGCGTTGCGTAAGGTGCGTAATATTTATCTTTTTGAAGAGTATCAATAATTTGTTTTTGAAAAGCGTATTCGTTGTTCAAAAAATCTTGCACAATTTGAGCAGATTTAGGTGAGTTTTGCCAGCTTGTAAATCTTTCATACAATCCTGTACCATGAAGTGAAACCAGGAGCGTTGCATATCTACCTAAAGGCAATGCTAGCTGTTTCGCAGTTGACCAAATATCTATATGTACTTCGGTTGGAAGTTCTGTGAATTTATAAGGGTAGCCAGTTTCTGGGTTAAGTGTAGGTTTTTGTTCCCATTGCAGCCAACCAATATCGTGTTGTTCTGCGGCAAAACAAACTTCTTGTTTGGGGACAAACTCACCAAATTGTTCGTTTCCCCAAGCTCGTGCTAATTGACCTGAAAGCCATGCATGATGTGGTTGAGTAATACAAATTAGTCCATACTTGGATGAGCGATGCAGCATAAGTTAAAATCTGAAGATATTTCTTGCCTTTCAAATTACACCTGTCTTAGGGTCATTCGCTATTACCTAAAGGTTAAATCTTCAAACAAACATCTACTAAACGAATTGGTTGGTTATTAACTCAAGAGCAAAGCTACCATTCGTTTTAGCACCAACAATCCCATCTGCCACAAGCTCGTTATGACTTTTCACAGCAGCAAACTTATGTTTCAATTCCTGATCGGGATTAAGTGAAATTTCTATGTAACAGTTCTAATGAATAGCATGAGTATCCTTGTTCAGCCGCCCGAAAGACAAATAACGATGCGACTGCATGATAATCGTAGGCTTGCATGGTATGAATGGGGGCTAGCCCTGTCAAGGTGACATTAAAGCATCTCTAAAAATGTCAAAAACTGCTCCCTTGCTATCAAAGCAATGGGATATTTTTTTTTAAGTCCCTTACTTGTGAGCGTGAGGAATATTGCAAGCTATAGCGTTTTGCCATGAACCACGAGCTTTTGCAGTGGATGCATTAGCTGTGAGTACCACTTCTCCCTTTTTATTCACCGACCAGCCGCTTGCTTCTACAATACGTTCTGGCATATTGCTAATTGGCTTACTAATAACCGATGAACTGTTACGTAGGCGTAGCCCGTCGAAGACATCACCTTTTGGCTTGAGCGATACCCAACTTACCTCCACTCCATCAGGAGCAGCTACATCCTTCGTAGGATTGGAAGGTAAACCACCGCGTCCGGTGATGATAAAACTACTTTGAGCATAATCCGGAGTATCGCAGACTTGGGCTATTTCAGTGTCTACGCCTATTGTGGGTAACTCTACTAAACCACTATTAGGGTCAATATCAAGTGTGTTGAGTTCTATTGTGCCGTCTACACCAAGCTCAGAACTGGCAGTAATGTCGCTTAAAGGAGTTTTTTGGTCACGGGGTCGAATACCAAAGATACCAAAAGCTTCAATATCGACTCTCCCACCTTTGCCTGTATAAGCATTAGCGGTGATATCACTGTCTTCTGAGGGGATAGCAATGATGAAAGGAGCTTTGATAGTGATATTACCGCCATTACCGGCTTTTTTTTGCTCACCTGCGTTAGTAGATATTTTACTGCCGCGGCGCAACATCAACATATTTTGCACTTGTAGCGTAATGTTGCCGCCTTCACCCGATGAGGCTGTTGCCTCTAGTGATCCTTCCTTGTCCAAACGAATCGAGTTGGCTTCAATTTCTAGGTTGCCTGCATTCCCTGTGCCTGCACTAAGCACACTTATTTTAGCCCCATCTTGAACAATTAAATTCCCAGTTTTAATCTTGACTGTTCCTCCCTGACCATCGCTCCCCTCACTAGCGTTAGCATTCAAGGTGCTGTAACTGTTGTTAGGCGATCTGCCACTTAATTCTAATGATTCAAAGGCGGTCACTCTAACATCTCCACCCGGTGCTTTACCCCTAGTACCAGCTGATATGGATGCCCCATTATAAAGAGTTAATCGCGCAGTTGTAACTTCTAAGTTTCCAGAAGCATCCGCATTGGAGGAAATGCTAAATAATCCAGTATTAAATAATACGTCTGGTGTTTGAAATGGCAAGGTTCCAGACTTTAATCCTTCGCTGCCATTTAATTGCACAGATTGTGAGGCATCTATATTCAGATTACCCGTCTGGCCTGCTCCAAGGCTTAATGCTGTTACTACCGCATAATCACTCAAAGTTAAACGCTTACTTTTGAGTATTACATTTCCTGCTTTTCCAGTTGCACCAGCCCCACTTAGCGTTCCTAAAACGGATGTACTCAGTTCCACAATGCCAGAATTGAGCGTAATAGTCCCTCCTTGACCTCGATCAAATGTAGGAGAAAGAACGAATATGCCATTATTGGCGCTAAATTTTGGAGTTTTAATTATTATGTCCCCCGCACCACCAGAATCAAAACTTGCAGTAAAGATACCGTAGGGAAGTAGAGAGGGATTTGTTATATTAGCGACCGGATTGCCCTTATCGTCCTTGGCTTTTATGCCGGCAAATCTTGTTATGTCCAAAATATACTCTTTTAGACTTTGATTCTGACTTCCACTTAAGTTTAAAGACTCGGAGGCTTTCAGCGTTACTGTCCCTCCTGGCTGTGAGCCGAAAGTAAAAGACACAATGCGTGACCTATCAGTAAGGCTCACCTTTTTGCCTTGGACTTGAATAGCACCACCTCCTGCCCCACTTGCATTGACTATACTTTCTTGAGAGATTTGAATATCTTTGAAGTTGTGTACACCTTGATAATTTAAAATCCAGCCTTTGTCTGTTGAGTCAAGCTTGACCAGACTATCGCCAGCCACACTGCCTAGTTCAATTCGTCCCGCTGTTGCCGTTGGAGTATCTCCGGCTGTTAGAATGCTTCCTAAGAGCGTTACATCTCCGCCTATAAGTGCCAGAGTGTTACCGGGCTTTACCTGCAAACCAATTTTATTATTACTAGTAGCTTGGGATTGATGGACAATACTTCCTGGATTTGCCCCATACTGTAAACCTATTGGTAGATTGACACTCAGCAAGGGTGCAGACTGAGGATTAGTAGCACTAAACTCCAAGTTATCTGGAAACTTTAAGCTACTAGCAGTACTTGCTAAAAATGAACCGCCAATTTCTAAACGAGCATTTTGACCAAAGATAATACCATTTGGATTAATCAAAAACAGGTTAGCAGTACCATTAGCTTTGATTAAACCATTGATGTTAGAAACTGAGCCACCCGTAACTCTACTAATAATGTTTTGAATATCTGTACTATTGTTAAATAAAGCAGTATGTCCAATCGGAACAGAGAACTCTTTAAAACTGTGAAACAAGTTACCACCACGCTGTGTTCCTTCCAGAATATTAAAGGTATTATTCTCTTGTATAACCTTTGAGTTATTAGGTAAATTCTCATCTGAGCTAATTTGGGCAATTGCACATTTGCCAGATAAAATACTAGCTCCGCTTACGGCAATACTCAACAAAGCAACCCAATAAGTCAATCTCAATTTAATCAAAACTATACCTCTACCTTAATAATAAATATTTTTGAAAAGAGGATTTTAAAAATCTTCGTAATTTAATTAGTATCTTGTTTGTTACTTAATAATGCTATTTATAACTGAAATTTAGTTGGTATTTAATCATAAAAATACTAAAGGTTAAATAACGAAATTCAAAGATTTGCCACAGCGACACTTCCTTGTTGATTTAATAGATATATTGCTAATAGTTTTGCAAGAAGTTATTTCAATAATACAGCTATTTGATTGATAGTAAACTATTTATTAAGTAAATTTCAAGTAAAGAAATTAGGTTGAGTACCAACAATAAGATTAATCTCTTCGCTTACGTGCGAAATGTGGGCTGATTTATTACTTGGGATCGCGGCTACTATGATTTCAACCCAACGCTCAACTTTTTCGCTAAAAATTAAAATTTTTACATAACCTTTATATTGAGCCGATATTTTTAAGTTACTGCGATCGCTACCCCCCTCTTATTACGGGTGTTCCTAAATACAAACTAACTTTAGACTGTTCATAAACACGAGCTTTCAACAATGCCTGGATTCTTCGCTCTACTGCCATTTCTAAGAAAAGTCTAATTAATAGGTCTGAGCTATTAGTATTCAAAAGAAGCTTACTGTTACTTTAGGGAACTAGAATATTTACCGAATATACAGCTGCACTCCTTACAAAAATAACTTGCTCTTTTATTAAGATTATAAAGTTTTATAATTACTTTTAATTTCTGCGAAAACTTTGATTTTTAAAACGATATCACAACAGAAGCAGTAAGTAAGGTAAACAGTAAAAGTTCATCAATAAGTTGCCAAAGCATTAGTCTAACTATGCTGTACCTAGAAATTTGAAAAATATGCCTTTGCTCTAATAAAGTTAGCTCATAGCTTACTTTTATTGGCCATATTCTCATCACTCTAGGCAATCTAATGTTCAATCTTTAAGTTCCAAAAGTTGATTTTAGGACTTATTAGATTGTCTCTAAATAGCTCCACCTGAAAAAACAGCCAACCGGAAGTTATCTGTTTGCCTCAAAGACTTTCAGTGTGGGTGGCATAGTCCTAAAACAGCTTTGCCAAGGTTGGCTGCTTTTAATGTCCATGTACTTATCTGCTATCGGTCTATCACATCATTACTTTGAGTTAAAAGGAAAAATATATGGCTGTAAATCCAATATCAATTCAGGAAGACGTACTTCCAGGTCTAAATGCTAATGTCCTGGCAAATGACATCCCTGTTAGGGTAGTTAGAAATGTGCAAGATAATCTTCTCAGGTCTGGCACTATTTCAACTACTATAGTTCGGCAATTGGAAACAGCTATTCTAGAGTCAGATCCTCGTTCTGGGGCTGGTCGAATTGTTGGTAAACCTGAGGACGATTTCCTCGCAGGTACGCCTGAGAGCGACCAAATTTTTGGGCAAGCTGGCAACGATATTATCATAGCTTTGTCCGGTGATGACCAAATCTTTGGTGGCAATGGGGCTGACTTAATAGTTGCTGGAGCCGGAATTGACAACATTGAAGGCGGGAGTGGTGATGACCAAATCTTTGGTGATGCCGGGAATGACGTTATTAATGGCGGCGATGGTGTTGATGTAATCAATGGAGGTGATGGCAATGACCGTATTATCGGTGGCAATGGAGGAGACCGAATTTTCGGTGATGCGGGAAATGATTGGATCAATGGTAATGCAGGAGCTGACAATATTAATGGCGGGGATGGCGCAGACATAATTTATGGTGATGCGGGGAATGATCGAGTTTTTGGGGGCACTGGAAATGACGACATCTATGGTGGCAGCGGTAACGACGCACTCAACGGTGATGCTGGAAATGATGTTGTCGAAGGCGGGATTGGCAACGATACACTTTTTGGTGGAACCGGGATTGGAAATGACACCCTTAGTGGTGGAGATGGTAGAGATTTACTGATTGGTGGAGTTGGCAACGATTCCCTATTAGGTGGGAATGGCAATGATCGCTTGATTGGTGTTGAACCTTTTGCCCCAGGATTTGGATTTGGTAATGGCGAACTTGATACTTTAGCTGGCGGGGTAGGAAGTGATACCTTTGTTCTGGGAGCAGGTAGTGAAGTTTTTTATGATGGTAATGGTCAAAGCGACTTTGCCTTGATAACAGATTTCAATATCAACGAAGATATTATCGAATTACCATCAGTCACTGTTAATGTGGCAGAGAGCGGGGAAGCAGGGCAGTCTGTTTTTGATAATCAAGTAATTCCAGCAGGAGCGGGGAAGCTTGGCTCTATTACTGGTACAATCTCTGATGTTAATGATGTTGACTTGTTTCAAATCACGCTGAATGGTAATGAAACTTTTTCTGCTACAACAGTCGGCGGAGCTAACTTTGACACGCAGTTGTTCCTGTTCGACTCCAATGGCTTGTTAGTGGGACAAAACGACGACTCTAACGGCACTCTTCAATCCACGCTTGAGGCATCATTACTTACAGGTAACTACTTTTTAGCCATCTCTAGCTTTAATAACGATTCAGTTGGCTCGTTACAAGGCGGTTTCACAGGTAGTGGCTCTTCAAGTGGAGGCTATACGATTAACCTAAATGGTGTGGCGACTTCTCCCTTTAGTTTAGGTGCTTCGCCTACTAATCTAGGATCAGGAACGGCAATATCTTTTCAAAACGACATCATTGCGGTTGTTCAAGGGGTTTCGATTTCAGATTTTAGTAGTGGCTTTGATTTCGTTCAAGTACCTCAAAATCAAGTTATTACCTAACTTGGCACTTAGTTTTTACTAGGATTAGGGAAAACATACACACGCATTAAAAAGCTTTCTCTACAACTATCTAGTAAAAATGCCATTCGTCGGTTGAATGGTAAGCTCAGGCTGCAATGGCACGCTCGGAAGCAGGCAGCGGGAGCAGAGGCAGGCAAATAAATAAGTGTATTCAAGGTTATTGCAGTAGTAAGAGTTACTAGTAATTACTCTTTACTCCCCCAGCCTCCAGCCCGCTGCTTATCCTCGTGACATTCATATCAGCCTGACAATGTATCTGTAAAAACGATACTGCCAACAACTGATACCGTTGTTACCTCTATGTTGCGGGTGCTTCAATATGCAGTTAATGGCGTTTTTGACTGACTTGAGAAAAACCAGTTAGTTAAAAATGCCTTTCACCTAATTAGCAAATGAGCTGTTTTAATTCTCTAATCGAGATTGCATTTATTGATTAACCCAATTGCATCTTAGCCTTTCTTATAGAAGCTTCAAGTACCTGTTGTATAGATCCCAAATGGGTTCTATAAATAATTGGGCAAGAAGTATCAGGGTAAACCTGTTTTAAATCTAATGTATGAATCAGTTTAGCATTTGACTAAAATTTAAAATTTTGGCGATGGGGAGATACCTAAGTTAATTCTTGTGTTGGTACTTATTGACCATCAAAGCTATTGGAGAAGAAAGGAGTATTGTTAACGCAGCTAATGGAGTCCAAAATATTTTCATCGATTGTACAGTTAAAATATGAAACAATTATTTTTTTGCGATGGCATATAGATTAAATGCAGATTTTTACTCTGCTGCTTTCCAAAACACATAAGGCCTTCCGGTAGCTAGTTGTTTATGAATAATTTCTCTGTAGCCATCTCCAGAAACTAAATTAACGCGAAAATAAACCTTACCATCGCGGAACTGGAAACTATACATATTCATGCTTGCTGTTCCCACACAAGAAGCATATTTAGATAATAATGGTGCTTCGTATTCCACTAATCTTTTAGTAGATTGACTAACTTTGGCATAGTTAGCAATAGGTCTAGTATCAGCTACAACAATATGATCTGCTCCTCCTTCTAAGGGAAGCAGCGACCACCATAAACCTACATTAGTAGGGCAACTTCCAGATTTACGCTCAACATTCAGCCGCACATTTGGTTTTTCTAAACCTTGAGCTACTACTGATGTCGATGTCATGATGATAGTAGCAGACATTAATCCGAAAATATTTAATAGCCGCAATTGTTTAGACTTGTTATTCTGTGTCATATTTCGATACCATAGATGATTGTTCAGTTACATTTTTTGATTGACAAAATCTTGAACTTTATTCCAAAGGTTAGTGTTGTAATTGATAGAGTTCATAACTCCTCTATTTTTCTCCTGCACTAATATTTATTTATTTGATATATACTGATTAATACTTTCTAGCCAAACTTGATTTTCCTCAATTGTGAGAATTATTCGTTTGAAAGATTCATCTTTGAGTTCTAGAGTTAAATAATGTTGGTCTTGCGTTACATACCAAAATTCTTTACCTTTGCTACTGTAGTAACTTCCTGCTTTAATTATCCCTGGAATAAAACTACCAGGGTTACGAATATCTAACCAACTACTTTCTGGTTGAGCAGTCGAAACTGCTTTTATATGATTGAGAGGAATCACAAAAGCTCCGTTAAAATTGAATGCCAATAATTGTTCATACCATTCCCATTCAATTTGTAAATTTTCATTAGCGAAAGTCAGATTCATTTGTTTTCTTCCTTAATATGGTTGTGACTGAATAATGTAAATTCTCAAGAAATTACTAAATGAGACTTGCTTCCTTGGTTCGCAACTCAAATACTAATGGTTCTTGACTAATAGGGGAAATTATTGCTCCATCTTTACTCTGTGGAATTGATGTAATTTCTTGATTTGTCAGGATAATATCTTGACCTGCAACAGTTATCCAAGCACCACCTGATAATACTTGCACTTCATCTATTAATTGTGGTATGCGAAGAGATTGGTTCTGATTAAGAGTGAGAAGTATCGGCAATGATACATTTTGCCTTGGTTTAAGTATATTAGAGAGTTTCATTGCATTAATAAAGTTTTTAGGGATAATTTTAAATTACAAGATAATAAAAGATTAGAGCTTCCTCCATTAGATTCACCCAATCGGGTGATAAATTAATGTGTATGAGCATGGACTTATTGCAAACATCACTGCGCTGAAGTTAATTCACCTGAGTTACATACTAGATTTGCTCCCAATCAATGGTTACTGTTGATATTTAGACTCATGGCTAAGAGGATAAAATTAGTGTTTTCATCTAAACGTTCTCCCGCCAAAATAAATCCACATTTTTTGTAAAATTGTTGAGCCTTGTAATTTTCTTTATAAACCTCTACTAACAGACTGCCTTTGATTGTTGATTTAGCATATTCAATTAGCTGAGTTCCGTACCCTTTGCCTTGCTTTTCTGACGACACAAACAAACCACCAACCAAGTTATCTAACAAAGCAATAAAAGCGACGATACATCCATCTTCCTCAGCAACCCACATTTCTGCCATTGGTATGTAAGTATTGACTACAACTTCTTTTTGTGAAGTTAAAGTTGCTTCTGAGATAAAACTGTGGGCAATTTTAGATGCTTCATACCAAACGTTGACTACATCATCCAAATCAGTGTCTTGATAAGCTCTAATCATAGTTTTACCAACCTTTGATTACAGATATAGTTATCTAGTGATGCTGCTATGGTTGAGTAATTTTGAAACCTTCAAAAGCAACTAAAAAACCTTCTCCCTGCGGTGAAGCACACATTAGTCCTACCTGTACAGTTTCAGTATGGGTGAGATATGCGAGTCGCAGCATTTGATTATTTTCACCATCTAGAGAATATTGCACTTCTACAGTTTCTGAGCGACGCTGTACCCGCATCCATAGTGCAATTGGTGGTTGTGATAGGGGGATTACTGACCAATCTGAATAATCTCGCGTCACTACAGCGCTGACGTTTTGCACACCTTCAACATACTCAATCCCGCATTTGAGCCAAGTTTTTTCATTCTCCCGAATCATCAATCCTGCTTGGTCATATAAAGCTTGATACTGTCCTATAACTTTTACCTCAACCGTAAAATTACCCGTTACTTCCTGATAGTAAAAGTTGCCGTTATCGCGCATGAAGTTATAGTGAGTCTTTTGCCAAAAATCGGTCTTTGCATCTGCGTTAACGTAAATAACTTCTGCTTGCTCGTTCCAAGTTGAAGGTTGGTTGTACCACTTCATTTGAGTCATAAATTTTGGATTAACAGTAACAACAGAATACAAATATATGTTAGTCCCCACTAACTTTGCCCAAAACGTATGGCAGGTTGATTTTTGAAATAATAGCCATTGGGTGTTGTACTTTTGTGGCTTGCTTTCTGATACCCAGAACGGATGTTTCTGCTGTTGGGTGGGTTGGTGTTGATGCCGTCTCAAATCATCGCCACCTTGCGAGGAAAAGCGAGTTTTGATGGAGATATGTGGATTTTATTTTATGCGATTCAAGCCATTTTAATTCCTGTGCATTGGCGATCGCATCTTCTATCGCAAGTGACTGTAATTGGATATTTTGCGATCGCGCTGCTGTTCGGTTGGCGCGATCCGAATGTGATTGTCTCTGCTACTTATGCCTTGGGTAGATTTTATACATTCTTAATTTGCTTAGTAGCCGATATTGGCGTATTTTTATATGAGCGATCGCTGCAACGTGAATTTGAATTACGTCAACAATTACTGGTTTTCTCCATGCGGTATCTCACGATTTACGCAATCCAGTCATTGGTATGGTGATGACTTTAAAGACTTTTTGGCATCCTGAGCAACACCGCAAGAACTACTCAAACAAATGATTGATTCCCCTTTGAAAATGGCTAGTACACATTGTCTAATGGTAGGCGGTAAAACTCTCAGCCATTTTTTGAACAATTTTGTTAACTTTTACGACAAGGTGGCATGAAAATTTAGATAAAAATAGAGATGTAAGTGTTTTCTATCTCACCTTGACTCAAGCCAACCCAGTGCGTAATTTGCAAGAAACTCATTTAAACCGTGCCCGTGCTAGTCTCCGACAAGCTGTATCTTGGTATGGATATCTTCGTAAATCAGGACAGCTATCATCAAATCCAGAATTGGCAGGTTCGGTGAAGCCGGAATTGGAAGCTTTGAATTCCATGCTCAACAAGCTAGACTCTAATGTGATTAGAATTGCGGCTTTTGGTTTGGTCAGCCGTGGAAAGTCGGCAGTGTTGAATGCCTTGCTGGGAGATAAAATTCTCCAAACTGGCCCCTTAAATGGTGTAACTCAATGGCCCCGTTCTGTGCGGTGGCAACCAGGAGGTAAGGTACAGGTAGAATTAATTGATACGCCTGGATTAGATGAAATTGAGGGTGATTCACGGGCACAAATGGCGCGAGAAGTAGCCCGGCAAGCTGATTTAATTTTATTTGTAGTATCTGGTGATATCACCCGCACAGAGTATCAAGCTTTACTAGAATTGCGTCAGTCACAAAAACCGCTGATTTTGGTATTTAACAAGATAGACCTTTACCCAGATACAGATAGAGCAGCAATTTATCAGAATTTGCAACAATTGGGTGCAGGAAACCCTCAAGCCAAGCCTTTACTACCTGATGAAATTGTCATGGTGGCGGCGGAACCTGCACCAATGGAAGTGCGGGTTGAGTGGCCTGATGGTCGTGTTAGTTACGAATGGGAGACTCCACCTACTCAAGTCGATGAACTAAAACAAACAATTCTGAATATTCTCAATCGTGAAGGGCGATCGCTTCTGGCTTTAAATGCACTCATCCAAGCACGACAAGCAGAAACGGCGATCGCTCAAAAAACTCTTGATGTCCGCGAACAAGAAGCTGAAGAAATTATTTGGCAATTTACAAAATATAAAGCTTTGGCAGTAGGACTAAATCCTATCGCTTTCTTAGATATTCTTGGCGGTACTGTTGCTGATTTAGTATTAATTCGTTCTCTAGCACGGTTGTATGGTTTGCCTGTTACTAACTATGAAGCCGGAAAGATTTTAAAAACCATTTTATTGAGTTCTGGTGGCTTATTACTTAGTGAATTAGGTAGTAGTTTTCTATTAGGATTAGGCAAAAGTACTGCGGCTTTAACTAGTGGTGATAATCCGACAAATATTACTGCTTATGCTGGTAGTGCGATCGCCCAAGCTGGAATTGCTGGTTATGGAGCCTACGCTGTAGGTAAAGCTGCACAAGTATATCTCGAAAAAGGTTGCACTTGGGGGCAATTAGGCGCTAGCACTGTAATTCAAGAAATCCTCTCTCAAGTGGAACCGAACACAATTGTTTATCGTTTACGCCAAGAGTTAGGCGGAAATTTTGGAGAGTTTTGAGCAACTCGCAAATAATTAAATAACGTTATGTAACACTGAGTTAATATATTTGAAAAAGTTGAGATTTACTTTATGAAGTAACTTTCACTTTTTTAAATTACTAATTATGAATTACGAATTAGTATATTTGCCACCATAAAATCATGCTCAATTAAAAAAAGTATCAAGAGTAACTAAAAACTAACTTCCCATTTGTTACCCTAATAATCAACTTCTAGAGAATTTTTCTACACTCTCAATCTGAAATGCAAAATTGAAAACATGATTAGTCTTAGCTAGCAATTGCCACTAGCAAAACTTTCATAGTCTTTTGCATCGAAGATAACAAGAGGGAGATTCCCGCTCAAATTGTGCCAGTCAAATGACGGTCTTTACCACCGCATTCTTGAGAAAGCTTATCTACACTAAAAGTATAAGCTCCTGACTCAGATGAAGCTGGTAATGAAGAGCGCTGAGTACTAAGTTAAACGGGTTATGTAGCGAGTGCTAAGACAGTTATGAGTAACGAGTATCGAGCAAAAGATTCATTACTCTACTCACTCACAACTCAGCACTGAGTTAGGTCTAATGTCGATATCAGTACAAAAAGGTAAAACTATCATGCAGACAAGCTTAGAAGTAGTTCATCAGGCTGCTGTTACTAATGGACAGAATGGAACTAAAACTATTGAGCAAGCTATTTTAGAAGCGATCGCAGAAGCTCGCACTACCTGTGACACAAGCGGTAGTAATTCTGCTAACTGTGCTGTAGCCTGGGACATTGTAGAAGAATTGCAAGCCGAGAAAGCACATCAAAAGCAGGCTAAACAAAGAAAAAACTCTTTGGAAACTTACTGCGATCAAAATCCAGAAGCCGTTGAGTGTCTAATCTACGACGTTTAACTCTCCCGTAAATCGGCTGTTGCTGATTTAGTGATTTGCTTAATTAGTTCCAAATCTGGCGATGGTGTTTCACTTTCCATTTTCAACCATAAAAGATATTCGATATTTCCAGCTGGCCCAGTAATTGGCGACCAAGTTAAGCCTTTGTATTGCCATCCTAATGCTTGAGCCGCTTGTAACACCTGGAAAATCGCGTCTGCTTGGTCGTTAGAATCGCGCACCACGCCTTTTTTCCCCACACGAGATTTGCCAACTTCAAACTGTGGTTTCACTAGCAATACTGCTTCTCGTGGAGGTTGAGTTAGCTGCCACAAAGCTGGCAAAATCTTGCTTAAGGAAATAAACGACACATCCACCACTGCCAAATCAGGCATAGGAGCAGCCTCAGCATACAACTGTTGAGGCTGTAGTTGTCGTAAATTAGTACGTTCTCGCAAAATTACCCGCGGATCATTCCGCAACCGCCAATCAACTTGTCCGTAACCAACATCAATACCGTAAACTTTTTTAGCTCCAGCTTGTAGCAGACAATCAGTAAAGCCACCTGTAGAAATCCCACCATCTAAACAAATACGTTCGGTTACGGGAATTGCAAAAATTTCTAAAGCTTTAGCGAGTTTTTCCCCACCTCTGGAAACAAACCGCGATCGCTCCTTAATCTGAATTTGAGATAAAATATCAACTTCTGTACCAGGCTTATCAACAACCTGCTGATTAACGGTCACTTCTCCCGCCTGGATGAGCCTTTGCGCTAAGGCGCGAGAAGAACACAAATTTCTTTCTACTAAAAGTGTGTCGAGTCGTTGTTTAGCCAATTAACTTGCTTTTGCAGTGGCGTTACAGCCAAATGATCGTGAGCAACTTCTATTGTGCCGGATTTGAGGCGATCGCAGTTGGTTTCATCTTATCCAATTCTGCCAAAATTTAGTACTGCGACCATAAATGTAAATATAATTGCAAAGTTAATATATGGGAACAGAACATGGCTAAAACACAATCTTTTGCGATTCTCGCAGCTGTTCCGGAAATGCACTTAATTTCGGCAGTCGAGACAATAGCCAAGCTAGAAGATGAATCAAGCGATGAAGAAATAATAAAAGTCGCTTTCGGTAGCATGGCTTTTGAGGTATTTCGCAAAGCAGATGAATTACGAGGAGGTAAAGCTGTAGAAGTATTAATTTATGCTTCGCACTCAGATGGCGACCAACCTCTACACTCAGAAGTATCTTGGCAGGGTTTATACATTGGTCATGTAAATTCTCGTAATGGCAGATATCCAGGTAAAGCTAAGTTTCGTCCGCCAGCTACTGCAACTGACAAACCTACTTGGGCAATTTTTTGGGAATTACAAGAGTTGAAACAGCTAAAAACTCCTATTGCGATCGCCTCTTTGAAAGCTTTAGGTAAAAAGTCGAATTATACTTCCAGATTCATTCCTGAAGAGCCATCAATAATCGAATATCACTAATTTATAAATAAGTAATCTTGCTTAAAACTACCATAAATTTGTTATGACAGTAACAATTTTGGCAGATTTTTGTAACATAATCTAACACTTATTGACCCTTACACAAAAAAGTGATATATCAGATTATTTTACTTTCTGCAAAGTTTTTAAGCATAATTACTTCTTGACAAATGCAGACTTATTTTAGAATACTATAAATATTTAAATTTTTTCTTCAAAGTGTATTACATATAATCGAGAAGCGGTATAATTCGGCAAAATTAGAAGCTCTACTAAAGTACCTATTTACGATTGGCTTCTACTGTCGGAGACGCAACGCAAACACCAGTGCTGTAGGCGATCGCGTCTTTGTAGAAAAAAGACTTGTCGTTAGACAATAATTCTTGGCAAAACATTTCAAGTGCATTAGCGAAGCGTGCCCAAAGGAGGGCGCGCTTTTGATATTTTTATAGGGGTAGAAATCTTGCCTGCCCCTAATGTCTAAATATCGGTTTCACTTAACTCACGAGTGATATGGTCAAACGGTTCATCCACAAAGGCAGCATTAGCCACACCTGCGGCTGCAACTTGTTCTTTGACAATATCCTTCATAATTTGAACTCCGCGAACCGTGGGGCCAATAGGCACGCCTAAAGAATTGTAAGTTTCCCGCAGCCCTTGTAGTACCCGCTCATCTAACACATTGGTGTTGCCAGCAACCAGCGCATAGGTAGCATAGCGCAAGTAGTAATCCATATCCCGCAGACAAGCTGCATAACGACGAGTCGTGTAAGCATTTCCGCCTGGGCGAATCAACTCTGGCTGTTCTTCAAATAATTTGGAACCAGCCTGCTTGACAATTGCAGCTGCATTAGAATTGATTGCTCCTGCTGCTTGTACTCGTGATGTACCACTTTCAAAGTATGATTTAAGGCTATCGATCGCATTGCGATCAAAATACCGTCCAGCTACGTCATAATTCTTAATTAAGCTTGTTACTGCATCGCGCATTCCTTTTTCTCCCAATCATTACTATCTATGGTTTGATATTAATTTGGCTGCTTTCATGCACCAGTAATTTTTTGTGCCAATTACAATATAGATTCGGCACAAAACAATCTATCCGCTACTTAAGGATTCTATGCCAAAGTTGCCCCCTCTGAGATGATATGTTCGAGTTTTGTACAGATGTTAGGGAAAGGTTAATATAAGCTGTAAACCAGACGATCTGTAACAAAAACTACAAATTTCTCTAATCTCCTATCCTTAGGATATTCCAGGTGTGTCACAATTGGGTTCAGCTCAGCAGGGTCAGCAGGCGTTGAAGATTCTAGTTTGAGTTTATTTAATTGGCAGAGAAGGAGTAACAATGACAACCCCACAAGAAGTCTTGAAACTGATTCAAGACCAAAAAATTCAGATGATTGATCTGAAATTCATCGATACACCAGGGACATGGCAACATCTCACCATGTACTACAACCAAATCGATGAAAGTTCATTCACTGAGGGCGTACCTTTCGACGGTTCCAGTATTCGGGGTTGGAAAGGCATCGAAGAATCAGACATGACAATGGTGCTTGATCCAAACACTGCCTGGATCGACCCGTTCATGAAAGAGCCAACGCTAAGTATAATTTGTAGCATTAAAGAACCCCGCACAGGCGAGTGGTATAGCCGTTGTCCTCGCGTGATTGCCCAAAAAGCCGTAGATTACTTAGTTTCTACTGGTCTTGGTGACACAGCATTTTTTGGCCCAGAAGCCGAGTTTTTCATCTTCGATGATGCGCGCTTTGACCAAACCGCCAACGCAGGCTACTACTACGTAGACTCTGTAGAAGGTCGTTGGAATTCTGGTAAAGATGAAGGCCCCAACCTAGCTTACAAGCCACGCTTTAAAGAAGGTTACTTCCCAGTTGCACCAACGGATACCTTCCAAGATATGCGTACAGAAATGCTGCTGACAATGGCGGCTTGCGGCGTACCCATTGAAAAACAACACCACGAAGTTGCCACTGGTGGTCAGTGTGAACTAGGTTTCCGCTTTGGTAAGCTAATCGAAGCTGCTGACTGGTTGATGACTTACAAATATGTCATCAAGAACGTTGCCAAGAAATACAGCAAAACCGTTACCTTCATGCCCAAACCACTGTTTGGCGATAACGGTTCTGGGATGCACACTCACCAGTCTATCTGGAAGGATGGCAAACCTCTATTTGCAGGCGATAAGTATGCTGGTTTGAGCGAAATGGCGCTGTACTACATTGGCGGTATCCTCAAACACGCGCCAGCACTGTTAGCAATCACCAACCCCACTACCAACTCTTACAAGCGCCTAGTGCCTGGTTATGAAGCACCTGTTAACTTGGCTTACTCCCAAGGTAACCGTTCTGCTTCTGTTCGGATTCCTCTTTCTGGCACAAACCCCAAAGCTAAACGGTTAGAGTTCCGTTGTCCAGACGCTACATCTAACCCCTACTTGGCATTTGCTGCCATGCTTTGTGCTGGTCTCGATGGCATCAAGAACAAAATCCATCCCGGTGAACCCTTAGATAGAAATATCTATGAACTCTCTCCGGAAGAACTGGCAAAAGTTCCTTCCACTCCAGGCTCTCTAGATAAAGCATTGGGAGCATTAGAAAATGACCACG
The DNA here is from genome assembly GCF_059505145.1 of Mojavia sp. Taxonomy (NCBI): domain Bacteria; kingdom Bacillati; phylum Cyanobacteriota; class Cyanophyceae; order Nostocales; family Nostocaceae; genus Mojavia; species Mojavia sp. The sequence goes on along the minus strand of NZ_JCACKA010000089.1, from coordinate 22,859 downwards.
CTTTCTTGACAGAAACAGGCGTGTTCACGGAAGACTTCATCGAAAACTGGATTGACTACAAGTTGGCTAACGAAGTTGAGCAATTACAACTGCGTCCTCATCCCTATGAGTTTTACCTTTATTACGATTGCTAATTGCCATAACTAGTGCCAGAAGGGACTGGGGATTGGGTACAGGGGACTGGGAACTGGGAACTAATATTTTTACTCTCAACTCAGAACTCTCAACTCAGCACTCTTTCAATTCAGAGGGCAGAAGGAAAGAAAGCTTATAAGTTAAGTTTTCCACCTATTGTTGCAACTTGATAATTCTTGCTGTCACGCTTTACTTGTAATTTTTTTTGCCACCCTATAGGGTGGCTTTTTTTTAGAGTTCATTACTGGACTGATGCAAAACCCCCTTTGTGGAAGGGGGAGTTTATCCATGTATTAAGGCTGAAACACCTGATTTCTCATTCATGGTGTATAAGTTCTAACTTAAAAAAATTCAGTTAAGATTTCTTACAGCCTAACTCATAGCAGCGTGGCTGCTGCCATAAATTACCCGTGTGGTAGGGTCAATCTTACCTTGAATGGGGTTCCAGTAATGGGATACTTCTTCAGGAAGACCTAGCTCCTGTGCGCTACGCATCAGCATCGATTGTTGACGATTCTTGACTTCTTGATATTGACGCGCCATGATTGCACGAGATTTCTCTTGAATAGACATACTATGGTTCTCCCTAAGCTTTTAGTTATAGATGATTGATTTACTCTTTCGATAATTAATATAGCATGAAATTCTGTAGCTAAAGTTACAAAATGCTTTTTAGTAACAAAACTTAATCTTTTCTAATTTTGATATTTTCCTTCAACACAAAGCGACGAAGAACTCCTTTGACTTAGCTCACCTAGCAATTGAATTAGACATCTTTCTTCAGGTTGGTATCAGTTGGAGAGATACACCTACCACTAGATTGATTATTTATTAGTTACGCTTATTTAGATTTGAGGAATCAGAGACCATAAACCTCCCTCATACTTATGCAAAATGCTTACATTCAGGTGATTTGAGCGATTTACCTAAATTCTAAAAATGACTTTTTGGGTGAGCCAGCGCTAGCGCTGTAGTAGAGAGAAATTAAGTTACCATCAAAAATAGCGAAAACAAACTTTATAAAACTTCATAAAACTATGACAGTTACTTACCCACGGAAATTTCAGAATGCGATGAGTGCGAGGGATATCCTCAAACAGGTAGTACGCGATCGCGAACTTCATCTGATTACCCTCAACCGTTACCGCTACAGCGAGCAACGCAGTTGCAAAGACCTGACTGAGGTAATTGAAAAACTCAATGGACAGCCACGGGAACTAGTGCGGGATTTGTCTCACCATGTCTCGGATGAAGCTCGTCATGCCATGTGGCTAACTGATTTGCTGGTAGATTTGGGAGCTGATGTCGGAACTCCCCCTGGGTCTTCCTATATCGATGAATTTGATCGTCTTTTAGATAAAGAATATTTGGATGCAAAAAATAACCTAGAGGACGGTATTATTGCAGCGTTGGCAGCGATTAACATTACCGAAAAAAGAGGCTGTGAGTATTTCTCAGCCCACATTTACGCCCTCAAGCAAGCACCGCAAACAGAAGAAAATATTAAAATCCGCGAAACCATTGAAAAAATTCTGCCAGAGGAAGCAGGACACGTCCGCTGGGGTAACCGTTGGTTAGCACAAATAGCAGATAAAAGTCCAGAACATCGGCAAAAAGTTGAGCAAGCCAAGCAAAAGTATGCGGCAATTGAACAAGCGGCATTTGAATCGGGAATGGATATCACTCTAGGTGCAGAACTGCGGCGGGTTGCCAAACTGGTAGAAGTGGCAAATACCATGCCCGTTTGGCAACGTCCCCAGTATCTAATGGAGCGCTTACCACAAACCTTATTAGCGCCAGAGTTGCAGTTTACTAGGATTCAGGTAGCACAAAAAGCTTGGCAGCGCGATCCTCAAGCATTTATGGAGAAGTTTGTGCCAATGTTCCTCAACGGTATTAAGGGCAAAGAAAATAACAGCAAAAAAACCACAGCTTGAAGAGGACGGGAGGAAATTTAATTTTCTGGTTCTCCGTGTCTATTAGTTTCTACGGCTTTGTGTCGGTCTACACTCATTAATTTTGATTTAGCAGACTACTAGGTAGGGCATATGCCTTACCTATTTTTTTTGCCGAAATTAATATCTGACGCAAAATGCAATTTGTAACAAAATCTGTAACAACAATAATATTTCAGCCTGTACGCGTCTAGATTGGTGAAAAATCTCAGGGTAATCCCTGAATAGACGGGTAATGTGCTTAAGGATATTCGAGATTATCAAATTCTATTTCTCTCCTTGTTCCTAGTTTTGGGAATTGGTACAAGGGACTGGACACTGCGACCGGAGTTGATTGGGGTGGCGATCGCTACTTGTCTATCAACTCAATGGATTTTTTCATTAATCATTGGCAAAGAACAAATGATTAATGTTCGTAGTGCCTTAATTACCTCATTGGGACTCAGCTTATTATTGCGGGCTGATAACTGGACAACGATGGCCTTGGCAGCAGCAAGTGCGATCACCAGCAAATTTATCTTCCGATTCGGTGATAAACATTTCTTCAATCCTGCTAATTTTGGCATCATTACCGCCTTGCTACTCACATCAGATGCCTGGGTTTCACCAGGACAGTGGGGTGAGGATTGGTGGTATGGGCTGTTATTTGTTGGGACTGGCGGCATGATTTTACAGCGCGTTGGTCGCTGGGACACTACAGCCACCTTTTTGGGTGCTTATTCACTGCTAGAAGCAATACGTAATCTCTGGTTGGGCTGGACTTGGGATGTTTACTGCCATCGTTTGATGAGCGGATCTTTGCTCTTATTTGCTCTGTTTATGGTCACAGATCCTCGCTCAATTCCCAATGCCCGAATTGGGCGTATAGTTTGGGCGTTGTGCATAGCCATAGTTACTTTTATCCTGCGGAATTATTTCTTTATCTCCACAGCAGTTTTTTGGGCATTATTTATTTTGGCTCCATTGACCATACTGCTAGATGCCCTTTGGTTAGCTCCCGAATATTCCTGGTCACAGGAAGACGAGGAAGTGGGGGCTGGGGACTGGGGACTAGAGACTGGGGACTAGGGATTAGGGACTGGGCAATTTACCTAATCCCCAATGCCCCATGCCTAATACCCAATACCCAATACCCAATACCCAAATTTTTAAAATCCTTGAGGAATAAAATGAAACCTTTAAAATTTTTTATCCCAATACTGGTGATATTGATAGCTGTCTTCTGCTTTGTGCCCACAGCTTGGGCATTCTGCGGATTTTATGTTTCCAAAGCTGATACAAAGCTTTATAACAAAGCTTCTCAAGTAATCATTGCACGGGATGGCGATCGCACCGTCCTCACAATGGCAAACGATTTTCAAGGAGAAGTTAAAGATTTTGCGATCGTTGTCCCTGTACCAACCGTGCTGCAAAAAGAGCAAGTTCGCGTTGCCGAACCCAAGATTATCGAGCGTCTAGACGCTTTTAGTGCGCCGCGATTAGTAGAATATTTCGACTCAGATCCCTGTGCCCAACTTTATGAATATGACAAACCGCAAGCAGCAGCAGCACCATCAGCCAGAAATGAAGCAGGGGGTAGGAGGAGGGGTGCTGATAGTTTAGGTGTAACTGTCGAGGCGCGTTTCAACGTTGGCGAATACGACATTGTAATCTTGAGTGCTAAAGAATCTGGCGGATTGGAAACCTGGCTAAATCGCAATGGTTACAAAATTCCCAAAGGAGCGAAAGATTTGCTTAAGCCCTACATTCGCTCCTCCATGAAATTCTTTGTTGCCAAAGTCAACCTAGATAAATTTGAGGAATCTGGTTACCAGTTACTCCGTCCCCTACAAATTTCCTACAAGTCACCCAAGTTCATGCTGCCAATTCGTTTAGGCATGATCAACGCCACCACTGAGCAGGATGTAATTGTCTACATTCTATCGCCTAAAGGACAAGCAGAAACCACCAACTACCGGACGGTAAAAATCCCCTCTGACACTAACATTCCTTTATTTGTTAAAGATGAATTTGGCGAATTCTATAAGTCCATGTTCCAAACTGCCTACACTAAAGAAGACCGGAAAGTTGCCTTTTTGGAATATGCATGGGATATGGGCAGTTGCGATCCTTGTTCTGCCGAACCTTTATCTTTAGAGGAACTCAAACAAGCAGGTGTATTTTGGCTGGATAATAATTCTTCTAGTAATATGCCTACACCAGCAGGCTTTCGTCGTCCCCTTCCTAGCAGTAACGTCTACATCAGTCGTCTGCATATTCGCTACACGCGCAACAAATTTCCTGAAGATTTGATGTTTCACGAAACTTCCAACCGGGAATCTTTCCAAGGGCGTTACATCTTACAACATCCGTTCACGGGCGAAGCTAAGTGCCAAGCTGGTCGAGAATATAAGCGGTCATTGCCTAAGCGTTTTGAACAAGAAGCGCAAACTCTAGCCAAGCTAACCAACTGGAATATTCAAGAAATCCGCCAAAAGATGAAGTTGACTGTAGGACATCTTACAAGTTCTTGGTGGGAAAACTTCTTTTCCTGGCTGGGGTTATAGATAGATAGGAAGCAGGGGAGAGATTTGTATAAGGAACTCCAAAAAATAAATTATCCAAATTTTTGGACTCAACACGACTGTTCCTCCCCCTGTTCCCCTGCCCTAAACGCGATGGGATATTTTTTTATTTGGAAGCCCCGCCAAGATTGACAAAAAAACATAGGCAAGAGACTTAATCACGACAAAGGGTAATACTCTAGAACATTTTTATACGCAATACTAAGATATTCTTGCTTTTTTCGCCCAGATTGTCATGGTTGAATTGGATGAACAGCTACGCTCCTTAGTTGCCCAAGCCTGTGAAAACCCACCTGGAAGTCCTCAGCGTCAGAAGCTGCTCACGCAAATCATTCGCTTGACTGCAAGTAGACTCTGGAGGGAAAGTACTCCCTACTATCAAGACGCACTACAACAAACTTGGTTGTATTTCTGTCGCAACATTTGCAAAGCTACAACAGGCCAAGCTTATGACCCGACTTATGGTACTGTCGTAACCTGGCTAAATGCCTACTTGAAACGCAGACTACAAGATTTTTACCTCAACCAGCAACGGGAACAAGTTATCAAAGTGCCTCTAAAGTTATACCAGTCTGGTTCTGGCAATAATAGTAATACTATTGATCCTGTAGATAATCTGGCTGCTACTCCTGAAGCACCTCCTATTTTAGAGAACGTCCGGGTATGGGCTGAAACAGATTCTCAAGGAGAACTACGCAACACTTTTATTAAAGGGCGTCCAGACGTAAATTGTCAGGTATTAATTTTAAAACGTTTACCCCCAGAAGCTAGTTGGAAAGAATTGTCTAAGGAATTCGGTTTGGCAATTCCTACATTAAGCAGCTTTTATCAGCGCCAGTGTTTACCACGCTTGCGTAAATTTGCAGAAGCCGAGGGGTATTTATGAAGATAGAAAAAGTCAAAGTAATTAGTAATTGATAATACCCTGCGGGAAGCTGCGCTAGCCTACGGCAAGCCGCTACGCGACTACGTAATCCGTAGTTCAATCAGTGGTTCAAGAACAAATATTGCAACCATATTCTACAAATCATCTCCCCAGCCCAGTCACAACATACTGTTAAGACGCATCATCTCCCTTGTTGAGATGCGATCGCTATCGACCTAACTATAAACTGCTGTTTCTGGCAATAGGTTACTTTGATATCTGCTTTAGCTGGAAGTTAAAAGCTAAAAGCAGGAGGTTGACAATGACCAAACAATCTTTAAGTTTTTTTAAATCAGTAATTTTACCTTTACGTCTACATATTTATACTACTAAAATCGATTAGCTTAGAAACTTCATCTAGTAAATCCTGGTAATTGCTATGTTACCCATAGCACTGTCAGATATAGAATTAAGCGATCGCCTATCTGAGACAAAAAATGGCGATTGCACTAGTTTTTGAGAGAAATACATGATTAGTGCTGTGATTCATATTTAGCAAGTTTAAGGAAACACGCTTCTAATGAAAGTTAATTATGTAACTGAATCTTCTATATCACCTGTCAGTTCTTGGACAAACATAGCCAATAGCATTGTTTTTATTGATACTAAAGTTCCAGACTTTGAGCAATTAGCCGCAGGTGTAATCGCTGGGGTGGAGGTAGTTGTACTAGACTCCCTCGACGATGGCATTGCTCAAATTAGCTGGGAACTGTCACAACGGCAAGGTGTAACGAGTGTACATCTGGTGGCGCACGGACAACCAGGCCAAATCCAACTGGGTCGCTCAACTTTAAGTCTGTCTACTCTAGACTTCTACAGCAGTGCTTTGCAGGAATGGACAAAATCCTTGGCATGGGGCGCTGAAATTTTGCTTTATGGTTGTGAAGTCGGTGCTGGAAATGCAGGAGCTACATTTGTCTACAGGTTGGGGTTATTGCTGGATACTGCCATCGCGGCATCTTCCACCAAAGTCGGTAATCTTGCCTTGGGTGGCAATTGGGAACTAGATGTGACCACAGGAAAAGTAGTCTCTCCCCTAGCTTTTAAGCCGGAAGCGATGGCAGTTTATGCCCATGTGTTACCAGACCTGTTCTACGATTCCTTCGCTAATAATACTGGATGGACACTGGGCCCAGAATGGCAGATTGGCTCTGCAACAGCTTCTAGTGGGCAGAACTACGGTAATCCAGACCCTACATTTGACAATACACCCACCTCTGATAACGGCGTAGCAGGAGTTGTCATTGGAGGTAATGCTTCTACCTCATTGCATGGCTATCAGTACATCCTTAGCCCTGTTATCAATACCAACATTTCTGGCAGTGTCTTCTTTGACTACTACCGTTGGCTGAACAGCGACTACACCCCCTACATGCAGAATACCGTTGAAATTTACAATGGTAGCAGTTGGGTAACACTCTGGAGTTCAGGAGGAAGCCCTGGTATTCAAGATAATTCCTGGACGCTGCAAAACTTTGACATTACTGCTTACAAGAGCGCAGCCACACAAATTCGCTTTGGTTTCAATGTTGGGAGTACGGGTGTTTATTCAGTTAGCTCTTGGAATATTGATGATGTCAGGATCTACACTGATTCGGTTATTCCAGTTAATAACGCACCTACAGACCTGAGCTTAAGTGCCACCAGCGTTAACGAAAATATTCCTGCTAACACGGTCATCGGCATATTCAACACAGTTGATCCAGATGCAGGTAACACCCACACCTACACCCTAGTCTCCGGTACAGGCAGTACAGATAATGCCAACTTCAGTATCGTCAATGGCAACCAGTTAAGTATCAACCTCTCCCCCGACTACGAAACTAAGAAAAGCTACAGCATTCGGGTACGCACGACCGATCAAGGGGGACTGAGCTACGAGGAAGTATTGACCATCAACGTCAATAACCTCAATGAAGCACCTGTTGTTTCAGCAAGTAGTGGAAATACCTTCAAAATTACAAGTTTGTTGGCAACTGGAGTCAATGCGATCGAACACAATACCGTTACAGGCGACGACCGGGGTGGTATTGCGATTTCCAATTCTCAAGTCTTTTATACAGGAGACTACCAAACAGGTAGGTTTGCGCTGACTGACCTTTCTGGAGGCACTAGTATTGGACAACAGTATGATGCCATTTTCAGCAATCTCGCAACGGGCGATGTATACACCTTTGCCAATAATTTAATACCCTTAGGCCCCAACGGCGGTACCATCACCAGCTTACGAGGAATCGATGGCAGCACTGGTACACTTTCAGGAACGAATATCTCCTTATCAACCCCAATTAATACATCAGGCCCAACAGGAATCTTTTCCGGCTACAACCGTGCCGTCATTTATACAAATTCACGGGTCTATAATATTGACTTGCCTTTTGGAACAGTAACTGATTTGGGAGTAATGAATCAGCCTCTTTGGAGAGGTAGCGAAAATTGGGCAATTTGGGGTGTCGCTGAGTATTTTGATAATACTGTCCATCTAGTTTATGTAGATGAATCTCCTACCAATACAATTAAACGGATACGGGTTCCTGATGGCGTCACCGAAACAGTAGCGACATTCAACAGTTTGGCTGATATGGCTGCCTTTACGGTTTCGCCCTCTAATAATCGCTGGTATTTCCATCATGAAGGAACATCTCAGTTCCGATCGGGAGATGAAACTATTGGGTATGCTGATGCTTCTTTCTTAGTCGGAGGTGGTAGTGGTGTTGTTCTAAGTGATGATTTTGATCCGGGTGTAGATAACACGAAATGGCTATCGATCAGCAGTGGCGCTGCAAACACTAACTTCCCTGGTAACGGTAACTCCCTTTGGTTCAATGGTAATGGCGATCGCTCGGCAACTACCCAATCACTAAATATCTCGAACGGTGGCACAATTTCCTTTGATTTGATTATTGGTTCTGACAGTTTTCCTCGAGAAAATGCAGATTTTGGAGAAGATGTTGTTCTGGAATACTCAACTAATGCCGGAGCAAGCTGGAGTATACTAGCAACCTACGATCAAGACCTTTATACTAGTTGGTCAACCCAAACCTTAACTATCCCAGTTGCAGCCCAAAGCAATGCAACTCAGTTTCGCTGGCGGCAAATTTCTCACAGTGGTGATTCATTCGATAACTGGGCAATTGATAACATCTCTATTACTGGAGGAGGCGCTGGAGGAGGTTCTGGACTAGCCGATCAGACGGCAACTGCTAATAGTTTATTCAACTTCTCATTTGCATCTAATGTCTTTACCGATCCAGATGGCGATCCACTGGCTTACATGGTTACACGCAGTGATGGTTCACCTCTGCCTGGTTGGTTGAGCTTTAACCCCTCTACTCGTACTTTCAGCGGTACACCTACTAATGCAGATGTCGGAACGCTCAACGTCCGGGTAACAGCTTTTGATCCGAGTGGATTATCTACTAATGATGTCTTTGAGATTGCGATCGCTTCTGCAACTCCACCTAATATCGTCACCAATACCAATGATAGTGGTGCAGGTAGCTTACGGGCTGCGATTGAGTGGGCTAATAGCAATCCTGGTACGGACACAATTACCTTTAATATTGCAGGGTCTGGAGCACAAACGATTAAGCTCTTCTCTGCCTTACCTACAATTACAGACTCCATAATTATTGATGGCACTACCCAAGCTAATCCTTATACTGGTTATTTTGGTGGCCCACCTATCGAACTCCATGGAGCCAATGCTGGTAGTGGTGTTAGTGGTTTGGTGTTAGCTGCCGGTAACAGCACAATTAGAGGATTAGTCATTAACCGCTTTAGTGACTTTGGCATATATATATGGGGCGGTGGTAATAACGTCATTGAAGGCAACTACATCGGCACTGATATCAGCGGCTTTTATGAGGAAGGAAATGGCAATTCTGGAATTTACATTGAGTCTGCAAACAATCGCATTGGTGGCAGTTCTTTAGGATCACGTAACGTTATCTCTGGGAATAACAATGGTGGTATCAATATCTCCTTTACCGGTGCTTCTTATAACCAGGTCATTGGTAACTACATTGGATTGAGATCTGATGGATATAGCACCATTGGTAACTCTGGTTGGGTCGGTGGTGTCACCATTGGTTATGGCGCAAGCTCTAACGCGATCGCTAACAATGTCATTTCTGGTAACGGACTGACAGGCGCTAATGGAGCTATTTTCATTCATGGCGAAAATACTACAAACAACCAAGTTATCAGTAACTTCATTGGTACAAATGCTTTTGGAACCTCTGATTTAGGTAACTTTAGCCCAGGCATTAACATTTCTGCTGCATCAAATACTTACGCTTCCATGAATGTAATCGCTGGCAATGATGGTGGTGGCATCAGCATTTATGGCAGCACAGCAACGGGAAATTACATTGGTAACAACCAAATTGGAACGAATTACAATAACGATCCTTTAGGCAATAGCTCTGATGGCATCTTTATCAATGATGCTACCAACAACATTATTAGCAATAACACCATTGCTTATAATACACGCGGGGTTGTAGTTGCCGCCTTTAGTGGGACTGCAACAGGAAATAACATTACAGGTAATTCGATTTTCGCCAACACAGCTTTAGGTATTGACCTTAACTATGATGGTGTTACCCTTAATGACGTTGGCGATGGGGATACAGGCGCTAACAATCGGCAAAACTTTCCTATTCTGACTTCTGCAACTTCTAGTAGCGGCACAACTACTAAAAGCAGTACAACTGCGATCGCAGGTATCCTTAACAGCAAACCCAACAGCATCTTTAGAATTGAGTTCTTTGCTAACAGCAGTCTACATCCTACAGGCTATGGCGAAGGGCAGACTTATCTGGGTTCTGTGGATGTTACCACTAACGATCTTGGCAATGCCAGCTTTACAGCAAATCTAACGACATCTGTACCGTTGGGACACTTCATCACAGCTACAGCAACGGATGCGAATAACAACACTTCAGAATTTTCGCAGGGAGTGACAGTTACAAAGCCTTATAACGCACCTATAGACCTAAGCTTAAGTGCCACCAGCGTTAACGAAAACATTCCTGCTAACACGATCGTCGGCACGTTTAATACCACTGACCCTGATGCAGGTAACACCCATACCTACACCCTGGTTTCTGGTACAGGCAGTACGGATAATGCCAGTTTCAGCATTGTTCAGGGTAACCAGTTAAGTATCAACCTCTCCCCCGACTACGAAACTAAGAACAGCTACAGCATTCGGGTACGCACTACAGATCAGGATGGATTAAGCTATGAGGAAGCCTTGACCATCAGTGTCAATAACCTCAACGATGCTCCAGTGCTGGTGAATAATGCGACGATTCCGGTGAATCAGGGCAGCATAGTCACAATTACCTCAGCATTACTGCAAACCACAGATCAGGACAATACCCCAACCCAATTAACTTATACTCTGACAAACTTACCTACTGCCGGCACCTTGCAACTCAATGGCAACACTTTAGCAGTTGGAGGCAAGTTTACCCAAGATGACATTAACAACGGTCACGTCACCTACTTACAAAACGGCAGCAAAACTACCAGTGATAGCTTTGGCTTCACTGTATTCGATGCTATACCCTCAACCATTACCCGCATCTCCACCAGTGCCAGTGGTACTCAGGGCAATAGTGACTCCTCCTTTCCAAGAATTTCAGCGAATGGTCGTTATGTGGCGTTCTCTTCCTATGCCAGCAACTTGGTGGATGGCGATACCAATGGTAAAGAGGATGTGTTTGTTAAAGACCTGGTGAGTGGCAGCATTACCCGGATTTCGACCAGTGCCATTGGCACTCAGGGCAATAGTGGCTCCTCCTTTGCAAGCATTTCTGCGGATGGACGCTATGTGGCGTTCTACTCCGGTGCCAGCAACTTAGTGAGTGGAGATACCAATAGCACCACCGATGTGTTTGTCAAAGACCTAGTGAGTAACAACATTACACGCATCTCCACTGATGTCAACGGCACTCAAGGCAATACTTTCTCCTACTATCCCAGTATTTCAGCAGATGGGCGCTATGTAGCGTTCTATTCCGAGGCCAGCAACTTAGTGAGTGGAGATACCAATAACACAGTAGATGTATTTGTCAAAGACTTGATGAGTGGCAGCATCACCCGCATCTCCACTGATGTCAATGGCACCCAAGGCAACAATTTTTCTGCCGATCCCAGCATTTCAGCAGATGGGCGCTATGTAGCGTTTTATTCCGAGGCCAGCAACCTAGTCAGCAACGATACTAATAACACAGGAGATGTATTTGTTAAAGACTTAGTGAGTGGCAGCATCATCCGCATCTCCACTGATGTCAATGGCACCCAAGGCAACAACTTATCTGGTGCCCCCAAAATTTCAGCAGATGGACGCTATGTAGCGTTCTCTTCCGATGCTAGCAACCTAGTTAGTGGCGATACCAATGGCACAAGGGATGTGTTTGTCAAAGACTTAGTGAATGGCAGCATTACCCGAATTTCCACCGATGCTAGTGGCACCCAGAGCAATGGTAGCTCCTACAGTTCCAGCATTTCAGCGGATGGGCGCTATGTGTCGTTCTATTCCGATGCTAGTAACCTAGTTAGCGGCGATACCAACGGCACAGCAGATGTGTTTGTTAAAGACTTGGTGAGTGGCAGCATCACCCGCATTACCACCAATGATAGTGGTATCCAGGGCAATGATTTCTCACAGGTTTCCAGCATTTCAGCGGATGGGCGTTATGTAGTATTCCACTCCAATGCTAATAACCTAGTTAGTGACGATACCAATAGTACAAGGGATGTGTTTGTACGTGACTTGGGCCGGATTGGTACAACCATTTCAGGCAGCAGTTCTATTACAATTACACCAGTCAATCATGCACCAGTGTTGGTAACTGCGATCGCCGATCAATCAGCTATCCAAGGCAATGCTTTCTCGTTCACTGTTCCGGCTAACACAATTGGCGATCCAGATAATGACCCAATCACCTACAGCGCTCAACTCGCCACTGGTGATTCCTTACCTGGTTGGTTAACGTTCGATGCAGCTACCCTTACATTTAACGCCACACCCACCAATGCCAACGTTGGAACGCTCAGTATCCGGGTAATTGGGGCTGATCCATCTGGCGCTTCGGCGGCAGATGTCTTTGACTTAACTGTTTTACCAACATTAAGTGCCAGCAATATTACAATCACTGAGGGCGATAGCAGTACACCTAATGCTGTATTGACTGTTACCTTATCCGCACCTGTAACTCAAACTGTTACCCTAAACTATGCTACCGCAGATGACACTGCCTACAAAAACTATGACTACACTGCAACTGCTGGAATACTCACCTTTGCGGCTGGAGAAACCCAGAAAACAATTTCTGTTCCAGTGATTAATGATACTTATAATGAAGCGAATGAAACTTTCAAATTACTACTGACCAATGCCACGAATGCGGCGATCGCTACTTCTGAGGTAACTGCAACCATCCAGGATGATGACTTGCTGCCAACCATCAGCGTTTATAGCATTAGCTTGGCAGAAGGAGACAGTGGCACTCGCAATGCTACCTTTAGCGTCAAATTATCCTCTGCTAGTGGTCAACCTGTAACAGTGAACTATGCCACAGCAGATAACACAGCCACCGTCGCTAATGCTGATTACACCCCCACCAGTGGCACTCTCACCTTTGCTCCTGGTAACACTTTACTCAGCGTTAATGTTGCTATCACTGGCGATACAACTATAGAACCAGATGAAACCTTCTATCTAAATCTGAGTAATCCCAGTGGGGCAACCCTTGCTACTAGTCAAGGTACGGCCACTATTCTCAATGATGATACCGTGAGCGGCCCTGTAGGCCTAACTATAATCGGCACTAGTGGTAACGACACCCTTGCAGACGGGAGCGGTGACGACACCCTCTTGGGGTTAGAAGGTAACGACACCCTCAATGGCAGTAGTGGTAACGACAGCCTTACGGGTGGAGCCGGAGCGGATGTACTCACCGGTGGGTTAGGTGCAGACCGTTTCATTTATCCCACCTTCAGCGAATCGCTTTTCGCTGTGCGCGATCGCATTCGTGATTTTAACCCGAATCAAGGCGATCGCATTGTCCTTGGTAGTGTCCCCACTAATACTTTCAATGCAAGTATCGTCACCGCAGCCGATTTAAATGCTGCTGTAACCGCTGCCTACAACGATGCTGACACCACTGTTGCTGGGTCGCAACCATTAGCAGCAAATCAGGCGGTGTTCTTTAGCTATGGTGCTACTGCCGCGACACGACGCACCTATGTGTCGGTTAACGACAGCAATGCTGCCTTTAATGCCAGCAGCGACCTCTTCATTGAGGTCACAGGGATGGTGGGTACCCTACCCGCTGGGGCATTGACATCGAGTAACTACTTTACTGTTTAAGTCAGTCCTATTGAGACAGCCTGTTTCTTACTGAGGCTGTCTCCGTCTCGACTTACTAGACTAGCTTCGCAATGCAGATACTTTGATTTAACTTCCCAACTTCTACAATACAAAACTAACTATGATTCGTTTAATTAGCGATCGCCGCATCCTTAACCTAAGCTTAGCAACCTGTGTCACTCTTGGCATCACTGCCTGCCTCCCTTCCAAGGTGATGGCTTTAATCACCGGCTTTACAGATGTTTATAGCACTAGCAACTGGACATTAACTAACAGTAATGCTGACGGCACTATTGATGATAGCAATGCAACCACCGTATACCTAAGCGGCGGTAACAATGGAAGCGGTTCTAACGGCACTACAGATTGGACTATATCTATTGATTCAACCAGGGCAGGTATGTTGGCCTTTGATTGGATTTATTCCACCTTAGACACTGAGGGCGACGATACAGCAGGTTATCTGCTCAATAATATTTTTTATCAATTAGCCGCATCAGAAGGGGAAGCCAGTACCTCACCCGTTACAGTTGCGGTAAACTCCGGTGACATCTTCGGCTTTCGAGTGCAAACGCTACAAAATAACGGTGGAGCAGGAGTATTTAACGTTAACAACTTCCAGGCGCAACCAGTACCTTATGAGTTCTCGCCAACTTTGGGGTTAGTGATGATTTTTGGTTTAAATGGAGTGTATTGGCAGTGGCGCAAGCTGCAAAGTAAATCTAGAGTAAATGAAGTTTTGAAGTAGTTAGATTCTACTCTCAGTTTTTCTTCTATTTTTTGCTATTCCATTCAATATATAGCAGTCCTTAATCATTCGTGAATAACAAGAACCCCAACTTTTTAAAAAAGTCGGGGTTCTTGTTTATGACTTACAACCGCATTCTAAAAGTTGGTAAAAATTAGACTTTTAGCCAATCAGTGGCGATGGTGCAAGCGCCCACTGTAGACGATCGCTATTTCAACAAATTGGTGGAAATTCCATCCCAGTCGGTACTTTACAAGCGAAAGCGAAACAGAACTGCGCCATAAGAGAGTATTGTGAAAGCTATAGTGTCCTGACAAATCGCTCTCAAGTTATACGTCACTTCTGTGCTGTGGCAGAAGATTCTCTGGTTGCACCCAAGTATCTTAGTCAGTTAGCGAGCCACTAGCCAAAAGTAGGAAGAAAAAGCAACGCTCATGGATAACACAGATAAAGTTGATTCCTCTGCAAATAATTCAAATCAGAATACAACAACTACCGAAGCAAACATCGGTTCACTGACATTATCTAACGAACCGAAGCAAATTTCTAAAACAATAGACATAGATGGTCACCGTCCGGTTGAGCCAAGTGATTTAGAAATTAAGGATACTCTCGACATCGATGGTCAACGTCCAATCGCTAAGAGCGATATTCAATCAAGCCAAACAATAGATGTAGATGGTCAGCGTCCGATCGCTAAAAGCGATTTTGAGGGTTGTGAGATGCTCGCTATAGATGGCTTGCGTCCGGTTGACCCAAGTGATTTAGAAGTTAAAGATACTTTCGACATCGACGGTCAACGTCCGATTGCTAAAAGTAATTATGTCGTTAAGGATACCCTTGACATTGATGGTCACCGTCCAATCACTTCAAATAATACTCAAAAGCCTGAAATTACAACAGATTTTGTAGATTAAAATCATCCGCAGGCATTTACTATTAATCTACTATTAAAAAGATAGAAGAAAAGCGCTCTGTACTGTCTCAATCTGCTTACTCTGATTCGGTACTTTAAACGCACAAGTATCTCTGGAAGTTGGTAATGAAGAAATTAATTAAAGGTCTACGTGAATTTAAAGCTAGCTATGTTTCAAAGCATCAAGAACTGCTTGAGCAACTTTCTCATCATCAAAAGCCTAGAGTATTGTTTATTACCTGTTCGGATTCGCGTGTAGATCCAAATCTAATTACACAAGCCCAGCTGGGTGAATTGTTTGTCATCCGCAATGCCGGCAATATCATTCCACCATTTGGGGCAACTAATGGCGGTGAAGGTGCCACAATTGAATATGCTGTCGAAGCCTTAGATATCCGGCAAATTATTGTCTGCGGCCACTCTCATTGTGGCGCAATGAAAGGACTAATCAAGTTAAACAGTCTGCAAGAGAAAATGCCGCTTGTGTTTGATTGGCTCAAATATGCACAGGCAACCCGAAGGCTGGTTTTAGACCACTACAGTCAGTACCAGGAGGAGGAACTCCTTGAAATCATGATTGCCGAAAATGTCCTTACCCAAATAGAGAATTTGCGGACGTATCCAGTAATTCACTCTAAGCTCTACCAAGGGCAACTAAGCATATATGCTTGGATTTATCACATTGAGACAGGAGAAGTTTTAGCATACGATCACCATAAGCACGCTTATGTTTTGCCCCAAAGCCAGCTTCTAGAATTAGAGATGGATGAGAAGCGTCTAGACCAGTTTCCATCTGGCGACGTAGCAATCCGTTCTGCTCAAACCCAGCAAGGCGAAATTAAACCTCCTCAAAAACTCACAACTTATGGACATGAGCGGTTTCCCATGACACGCCTTTCTCCAGAACAGATAGAGCGAATTTATCGAGGAACGAATTAGGCTAATTGAGTGGTGAGTGCTAAGAATAATTTCTCCCCTTCCGCGTCGCCCTTCAGGTATCTGCTAGTAGACACCCGCAGGGTGGCTTAAGGCAGGGTAGGAACTGTCCGTTGGAAACCCTCCCGCAGCAGCGCTGTCTGACCAATCACTAATACCCAATCCCTTAAAATCCTTGAGGGATAAAATAAAACCTTTAAAATTTTTATCTCATAAGTCCACGCAATAATCTTCTCAGGTGAATCCAGTTCTAAGGGAGTATCAGATGTAAATTTGCCGCGTCTATCTTTAATCTCAGGTATAGTTAAACACGTTAATAAATTTATATCAAATTCTTAAACAAATCTAAATAAACTTATTACCAATTTAATAGGTAACGGCTTTTACAGCACTTAAATAAATGAATCATTTATTAATAAATTAAATGCAATATAAAGCAATTAGGAAAATGCTTTGAACAAGAATTTAATAGCTTTTGCAGCTAGTTTAATCTTTAGCATTGGAGCAGTAATTATGTTAAAAGCTTTAGTCAAAAAATTTAATATACCTACATTTACAACTTTAAGTACGGCTATTTTTAGTAGTTATATTTTGATGATGTTTAGTATAGTACAAAATTTTATGACTAAATATAAGAGAGCAAAATAAACTTACTTGCAAGTTTAATACTGTGCTAGGTTTTACAAAACATTATTTCTCATAAAAATGCCACTCCAAGGAGTGTTTGGAGTGGTTTAAAGCCCTAAGATGATGTATTACACATAAATTATTATGTGGGAAACACGAGTATTATTTTATCTACCGTAAGGTGGTAAGTTATAATAATAACCTCTATCAAAAGTAATAAGTAAAACTTGTTAATTGATAAAATAAAATCTTTGTTACGATTAATACAAAGTTGGTTTGATTTTTTCCTGTGAACGAAGCGATCGCTATTAGACTTTCCCGTAGGCTATAATTTCGTTAAATAGTTTACATATATTAGGTTTTATTCAATGTCAAACAAATATTTTTTATCCTTATTTGGTATAAAATACCACTCCAAAAATTATTGGAGTGGTCACGCCTAACAAGATAAATAACACAGAAATTATGCAGTCATTATTAATACTAGTCTATCTGTCTAAAGGTAGTAGATTTTGAATATTTTATCAGTCACAAGTAGTAGACTTAAGCACCATAGACAATATTAGACCAAGTATAATTGCCTGTTGCGGTTATTTACATCTTTCCCACTCGAAGAATAGTTGAATTTTATTTCACTGATGAAACAGCAAAAATCCCGGACTAAACAACTTCTTTATTCGTAGCGGTTATTATAGAGTACTCATTTAGATAGTACGTTTAATGTGGATTAAGTCCTAAAACCCTTGTAATTTCGTAGGTTTCCAAAACAATGATTTTGAACGAATCTAGAAAGCCTGATGAAATAAGAGGCTCTAATTCACATCAGGCGTATAGTGCTATTCATTGGTAGAAAACGGGTTCTTGCAGCGTATAACGCCAAGGATACAAAGAAAAGTCTGAGTTAATAAGCTGTTACACATTTAAATTGCATAATCAAGGCGGGCAAGATGCCCACCTTATAAGATTTATTGAAATTTCTGGGATGCAAACTAGATGTGGTTTAGCTTACTGCTCATATCAAACTTAATTCCCCCAATAACCTTGAAAACGGGCAATCGGGGAATATTGGAAAGATAAATATTGCTAACTAAACTGTATACAGAATTAAGAGGTTATCAGCGTAAAAACGTTTGGATCGCACCTACTACTGAGTTTAACTGTATGGTGTACAGATACTTAAGAGTAAAGCAGGCGATCGCTCAATACCTTTTTAGAGCTAACTTACCAGGGATAAGGGTATTATTAGTTCAATGTGGCAGAAACAAACTTACTAGACAAAAAACAGCTTAGAAAACAAGCTCTTTGAATTTTGTAGACACCAAAAGGGTGGCTTCGTATAGCGTTACTAGGCTATACGCGCCTGAGCTAAGTCCCGAATTAGCGGAGTTCTAGCGTAAATATAAGCTCTGACACTATCGATTTCTTCGCCACTGAGCAGTTGTTTATTATTGATCTGCGCCAGTATTTGCTTAATTAGCTCTGTATCATTTAAACCCAACAAAATACTGGTTTGGGTTTCCTCAATGACTGACCAAAGCAACCGTAATGTTGTAGATCCCATATCGCAGCCTCATACTCTACTAAATCTAAAAATTTAATAATTTCTTTAGATTTTGTTCATTCTTAGATTGTACCTTCATTACTCCATAAATTCAAAGCCCATCCTCAGAATAAAATTTCCCCTTGTCGTGCCTGCCAGTTATCACATGGTTAAAAGTGTGATTTAATGCAATGCAGGCATCCATTTTTCAATGAAGCAAAATAAAATCCCCACTTCGGAAGTGGGGAAGATGAACCAAAGGCGATCTGATAGTACATTTATACTATATATATTCAGAGATGTCATCTGGCCATACTGATAATGTTTTGCTTTAAAAGTCCCTAAAATTGATTCCAACTGTTGGTCTAAACGTTGCAAGCGTTCAAAATCTGTAAATTGTTGGGCAATTTCCAAAATGCGATCGCCTGTGGCACTTTGCGGGAAAGCGATCGCACTCTTGGCCAAGAGAAACTAAGATACTTTCGGTTGATGCCACACACTCAGCTTCAACTTAGAGCAGTAGCAATCCCCATCGCTAATTTCTTGCTCGCGATCAGCTATCCAGTCATAAATTTGTGCAGCTAGTGCTAATGCTGCCTGTTGTGAACGATAAAGCCGAGGACTAGGACAGAAGGCTTCACCATTGATGTGTATGGCTGCAATCTGCCAATAGTCGCTTCCTTCACCCTCCGGTACAACTTCTAAAAATCCACTACTGTAAGGCTCGATTATTCCTAGATTCATCTGCAAACCAATCGAACTTTAAAACTATTCTCCCTGATAGTTGAGCAAATATCCTGCGGCGAGGGACTGATAGTCTGCAATTTGCTGTTGCTCCCAAGTTGTGTCTAACCCTAGTTCATCAGCCAAAATTGCTGCAACACGACCAGATGCTTCTATGCTGGCGATCGCATCCAACAACAGCGATCGCGTTCGTCGTGCTAGTATATCCTCCACCGTGCGCGCCAGTTCGTAACGCGCAGCCCATCGCACCTCTGCCTCTAAGTAGGGTAACCGGGGATGCAGCAGTGTGTTTGCACCAGGCAAATCTCGGATGCTAGCTGCATCAGCGCCATAAACATTTAAGGGTTCTGCTGCTGGGGTTTGAGTCCAGCCGTGTAAATGTAAGCTAGAGGTGATTGAAGGACGGGGGGAGAGATTTACAAGTTGCATTGCTTGATTTACCACGTCCTCGCCCATCTTGCGGTAAGTTGTCCATTTGCCACCAGTAATCGTCAGTAATCCTGAAGCAGAAATGCAAATCACGTGTTCGCGGGACAGGGCCGCAGTTGACTCAGAGTGCTGAGTCACCGAAGTTTGCCCGGAGGGAAACCCTCCTTGCAACTTCTCGCTGAGTTCTGAGTTCTGAGTAAAAATTTCTCCCCGTGTCCCCTTGTCCCCGTGTCCCCTTGTCCCCTTGTCCCCTTGTCCCCGTGTCCCCTTTCCCCCTACCTTCACTAACGGGCGCTGTCCTACGAAAACGCTCAACGCATCCTGACGGCTGGGTGCAGGTGTGAGATATTGAGCAGCTGTACGCAGAATAAAGTCAATTTCTTCCTCAAGGGGACGAGGTTCGTAGGATGTATGCTCAACAGGGGTGTCAGTTGTACCAATTACTACTTTGCCATGCCAGGGGACTGCAAACAACACCCGTCCATCCTCAGTTTTGGGAATCATCATCGCACTGTCGTTAGGTAAAAATCGCTTGTCTACGACGATATGCACCCCTTGGCTAGGAGATAGCATTGCCGATGCTGTGGGATCATCCATGCGCCGCACGTCATCCACGAATACGCCTGTGGCATTCACCACGACTTTTCCCTTAAGTTCAAAAGCTTCCCTTGTTTCAGCATCACGGGCACAAACACCTCTTACCCGCTCTCCTTGCTTGAGTAAACCAACTACTGGCAGATAATTTAAAGCAACGCCGTTGTAATCTAGTAATGTTTGCAGCAGGGTAATGGCAAGGCGAGCATCATCAAACTGTCCATCATGGTAAACAACTCCTCCCCTGAGTCCGTCAGTTTTTAAAGTTGGTAAGCGTAAGAGTGTATCTTGTTCACTCAAAAACCCGCTATGACCTAAGCTCAAACTACCTGACAGCAAATCGTAAAGCTTTAAACCCGCGCCGTAAAAAAGCTGCGACCACCACGTATATCCCGGCACTACAAACGTCAAATCGTTCACAAGATGAGGCGCATTCCGGCGCAACAGTCCCCTTTCGTGCAGTGCTTCTCTTACCAAAGCGATGTTTCCTTGTGCCAAATACCGCACTCCTCCATGCACCAGCTTAGTTGAGCGGCTGGAGGTTCCTTTGGCAAAGTCATATTTTTCTAACAACAGTGTTCGGTAGCCCCGCGTGGCTGCTTCAACAGCACATCCCAAACCCGTTGCGCCACCGCCAATCACAATAAAATCCCACTCATCAGACTGGCGAAGCTTGGCAATGAGGTCTTGACGAGTTATCGGTGCGTTCACAATCATTCTTCTATGTTACTGACTGTTTCCCCAGCTTCGTCAGTGTCGAGTCTGAGCGATCGCCCGCCGCCATGACGAGCGCAATGTCTCCCGATGATCAACGCTCATCGACGGCTCAAATCGCTTGTCAAGTTGCCACTGCTGCACAATTTCCTCTTCGCTTTCCCAGTAGCCAACGGCTAAACCTGCCAAATAAGCAGCGCCTAAAGCAGTGGTTTCGGTGATTTTTGGACGGACAACGGGTACACCTAGAATATCTGCCTGGAATTGCATAAGTAAATCGTTGCGAGATGCACCGCCATCTACTCGCAGTTCACTGAGGTTAAGCTGAGAATCTTGATGCATGGCATCAATCACGTCAGCCGTTTGATAGGCAATGCTTTCTAGTGCTGCACGGGCGATATGGGCGCTAGTTGAACCACGAGTTAAGCCAGCGATCGTGCCGCGAGCATAGCTATCCCAATACGGTGCGCCCAAGCCAACGAAGGCAGGTACAAAATACACACCGCCGTTATCAGTAACACTGCAAGCAAGCTGTTCAACATCTGCACTATGCTTAATAATGCCGAGTCCGTCGCGTAGCCATTGCACAACTGCCCCGGCTACAAATACGCTACCTTCCAAAGCATAATTAGTGCGTCCATTAATACGCCAGGCGATCGTGGTCAGTAGCTTATGGTAGGATGGCATGGGCTGATCACCTGTATTTAGCAGCAAAAAACACCCTGTGCCGTAAGTGTTTTTCGCCATGCCACTTTGCAGAGATGCTTGCCCAAAGGTTGCAGCCTGCTGGTCTCCAGCAATTCCAGCAATAGGAAGACGGCTACCAAAAAGGCCTTCGGAGGTGTATCCATAAACTTCTGATGAACTCCGTACTTCGGGGAGAAGCGAACGGGGAATATCGAGAATTGACAGCAATTCATCATCCCAATCTTGAGTATGAATATTGAACAGTAGAGTTCGGCAGGCATTGGTCACATCCGTGATGTGGAGTTCGCCCTGAGTCAACTTCCAGATTAACCAGCTATCGACGGTTCCAAAAGCCAGTTCTCCACGCTCGGCTTTTTCACGAGCGCTGGGCACATGATCGAGCAACCACTTAAGTTTTGTGCCGCTAAAGTAGGCATCAATTACCAATCCCGTTTTCTTTTGGAATGTTGCCTCATATTCAGCTGCTTTGAGTTCATCGCAGTAAGCAGCAGTGCGACGGTCTTGCCAGACGATCGCATTGTAAACCGGCTTGCCCGTTTTTCGATCCCAGGCGATCGTGGTTTCTCGTTGATTGGTAATACCAATGGCAGCAATATCACTAGCACGGATACCAATACGAGCTAGGGCTTCGTTAGCAACACCAACTTGCGAAGACCAAATTTCGTCAGCATCATGCTCAACCCAACCGAGCTGCGGAAAGATTTGTTGAAATTCTTTTTGAGCAACACTCAGCAGCTCGCCATTACGGTTAAATACAATGGCGCGGGAGCTAGTAGTGCCTTGGTCGAATGCCAAAATGTATTTAGTCATAGGATACAAGTAGCCAACGTATATATTAATGCATTGGCTTGTTATGTTAACCCAAGTTGCTAGTTAAAAAATGCGGCATTGCTGAATGAAAGGATGAATTGATTTATATAGGTACAATTTGATACTTT
>NZ_JCACKA010000088.1:0-48797 GCF_059505145.1 Mojavia sp. | reverse complement strand
GTAAGCCCAAAACCTTTAGCTGGCTTGGTTTACAGGCGATTGTCGCCCCTTGAACAAAATTACAGTGCCGCCTAGAAAGATATAGGCGGCACTATTGTTAGTTAGGTTTGGAAAGAAAAAAGATTCTGCTGACTTTTTTAATTTTTCAGTCTTTATCGTCCAACACCTACATATTGGAATCCAGCTCTTACCAAAGTTTCAGGGTCAAGGAAGTTGCGACCATCGATAATCACCGGGTTATTCATCAATTTTGCCATCTTCGCGTAGTCCAAATGGCTAAACTGCTGCCATTCAGTCACGAGTACCAAAGCATCACAAGCGTCGGCAAGCCGTTCGGCATCGGTTTCGACTAGCACGCCCGAAAGACCATGACGCATACCTGTTTGAGAAATAATCGGGTCGTAAGCTTTAACTTTAGCGCCGAGTCGGTTGAGTTGCTCAATTAGGTTGAGTGCTGGTGCGTCGCGCAAATCGTCGGTATCGGGTTTGAAGGTCAGTCCGAGTAGCCCCACGGTTTTGCCTTTGAGGATTTTCAGTGCTTGTTGAAGTTTTTCTAGAGCAATCAGGCGCTGGCGTTCGTTAACACTAACAGCAGCTTTCATAAGCTGGGCTTCATAGCCATAGTCATCAGCAGTGTGAATGAGGGCTGCGACATCTTTGGGGAAGCAGGAACCACCCCAACCAATGCCAGCCTGTAAGAACTTCTTACCTATACGGGAGTCTAAACCGATACCTTTTGCTACCTGAGTGACATCAGCACCAACGCGATCGCAAATATTGGCAACTTCGTTAATAAAACTAATTTTGGTTGCTAAGAAGGCATTAGCAGCGTATTTGATCATTTCTGCTGAACTAAGGTCTGTTACCAGCACTGGCACAGGTGGTAAAGATTTGTCAGCAGCGTACTGGCGTTCGATAATTGGAGTATACAGTTCTTGCATTAAAGCGATCGCTCTTTGACTGTTACCTCCTAGCACAATCCGGTCAGGGTTAAAGGTGTCGTAAACCGCCGAACCTTCGCGCAAAAATTCTGGATTGCTGACAATATCAAACTGAGCTGTAATCTCAGGTAGTTTTTCAGGAATAGCTCCACCACCAGCCGGTACTAGTGCTTTTTGACGTTCAGCGATGCCATCCAAAACAAGCATCCGTACCCAATCACCAGAACCAATTGGTACTGTAGATTTATTGACGATTACCTTATAGCCACCATTGAGATTAGCTCCGATACCACGGGCTACAGCTTCAACGTAACGTGTATCACTTTCACCAGTTGGTAAAGGTGGTGTTCCTACAGCAATAAATAGAATTTCCCCGTGAGCAACTCCGGCAGCGATATCCGTAGAAAACTCGATTTTTCCAGTATGAATGGCAGACTGCATAATTTCCGAGAGTCCTGGCTCGAAAATAGGCGACTGCCCAGACTTCATTAACTTGACTTTTTCTTCGTTGTTATCTACGCAAATGACATCATGCCCGATGTGAGCCAAGCAAGCACCTGTAACCAAACCGACGTAGCCAGTACCAATTACACAAACACGCATTTTGTTTAACTCCTCGCTTTTTTCCGGGTACTTCTTTAGGTAAGAAGTTTTCAGAACGAAATTTATTTATATATGGGTGGAAAATCCGCCACAAAAGTACGGGCTACAAATAAGGTAAGCCTGCACCAAAGTTTAAAGCACTGTTAGCACTTCTTAGGAGACTAACTCCTTGACTTCACTTTGAATACGATTGCGGAAATCTTCTATTGTCAGTTTTAACCCCTGTTGCAGAGGAACGGTAGGTTCCCAATTTAATAAAGTTTTTGCCTTTGTAATATCGGGACGGCGACGGCGAGGATCATCAGAGGGCAGTGGTTCAAACTGAATTTCTGCATCTGGGTTGATCAGGTTTTGCACTGCCTGAGCCAATTCTAAAATAGTGTATTCATCAGGATTTCCTATATTCACAGGGCCAACATAATCGCTATTCATTAGCCTGATAAATCCTTCTACTAAGTCGGAGACATAGCAGAAACTACGGGTTTGCGAACCATCACCGTAGACTGTTAAAGGCTTACCTCGCAGGGATTGAACTATAAAGTTGCTAACTACCCGACCATCGTTTTCTAACATCCGTGGGCCATAAGTATTGAAAATACGCACAACCCGAATATCAACTTTATTTTGTCTGTAATAGTCAAATGCTAGAGTCTCAGCAATTCGTTTGCCTTCGTCGTAGCATGAACGCAGCCCAATAGGATTGACACTACCCCTATACTCTTCTGTTTGGGGATGAACTTCTGGATCGCCGTATACTTCGCTGGTGGAGGCTAAGAAAAATCTCGCTTTCACACGTTTAGCCAATCCCAACATATTCAGTGTCCCCATCACATTAGTTTTGACAGTTTTGACGGGGTTGTACTGGTAATGTACTGGAGAAGCAGGACAAGCTAAATGATAAATTTGATCAACTTCTAGGCGAATAGGTTCGGTGATATCGTGGCGGATGAGTTCAAACGATGGATGATTTAGCCATTTTAGTACATTGCGCTTGTGACCTGTATAAAAATTATCCAAACAAATGATCTCATGCCCATCACCTATTAGTCGGTCGATGAGATGGGAACCAATAAACCCGGCACCGCCCGTCACTAAAATTCTCATAGTTTCCCGGTTGTTTACAGAATATTGTCAGCAGCTATTGTGCGTGTTTGGGATTACCCTGTCTAGGTAAAAAATCCTACGGGTGTAATTTGTTAGATTGCGTCTAGATTTTTCTACAATTCCATTAGCAAAATAACAAACATCGCCTGGAGATTGTAGATTGTAATTCTACAATTCATCAAATCTTCAACAATATTAAATGTTTTTATCACAAAATATTTCAAAATTCTTAATTCATAAAAAAAGATATAAAGCAATGCCTCTAGAGGAAGATAAACAAAAACGCTTCAGGTCTTAAAGATTTTAATTAACCGTATTTTCATATAACAGATGTAGTGCTGGGAACTCCTGTTGGCATAATTACGGTTTGAGTGCGTTGCGGTTCACCGAGCATGACAATAGAGCAGGTGAGTTGTTTAGCTAACTGAGTAGTAACATCACTAATGGCTAACCCACCGGGACTAGTACGATTACGTATAAAAGGTAATACGACTAAATCATATAATCGCGCTGCCTGTAAAACTGCTTGGGCAACATTTTCATGGGCAATGATTTGAATTTCTGGTGGATTTGGCAGAGCCAATTTAGATACTAGTAAGGAGAGATGCGATCGCCTGGCAGCAATTTTGCTGGAACTGGTACGGCGATCGCACACATTGAGTACAGTAACTTGGGCTTGATTGGACTCTGCCAACATCTGAGCAAATTGCACAGGCTGCAATATTGGTGCCATTAAATTTTCTACTGGCACTAAAATCCGCTGAATTTTCTTCGGTGATTCTACTAAACGGGTTACCGCTACAGGACAATGAGATGCCCAAAGAACGTTATCGATGACATTACCAAATAAACGCGCTCTCAACCCTGTACGTTTTCCCCAACCCATGACAATCAAACTAGCTTTTTGTTCACGAGCTGAACGGCTGATTCCCTGAGCAAAATCATCATCGATTCTGAGCAGTGGTTCTGCTACTACGCCCAAGCCTTGGCTGTGTGTTGTGGCTTTTGCCAGTAAGCGCTCACTTCGCTGCAAAGACGCTTCTAGCTGTGGTGCATCCATGTGAGCAGCAGCAGTTGCGATCGCTAACGGTACAATTTTGCCATTTGCCTGACCTGCTAACAATGCCGACAATTCAATTAGATACTGCTGAGTATGGGGATTATAAATAGGTACAACTATAGTCAAAGCGGTGTTAGTTTCTTCTATTTTCTGCTCAGATATGCTTGTTGAGGCTGGCTCCGTAGCATTTGATGCAGCTAATCCAACTGCTACCCGTTCGGTAATTAATGGCCCAAAGGTTGATGTCACGAGCATTAAAACAACGACGCTGTTTAATACTTCAGATGGCAGCAACCCAGCCCGATACCCGATTAACGTTGCTGCTAATGTTACCCCTACCTGGGGTACTGACAGCGACCACATCGTTAGCATTTCCTGCCAGTTATAGCGGTACACTAGTTTAGCCAATAAAGCTGCTATAAATTTGCTGGCAATCAAACCGCATACAACAAAGAGTGTTAACTTGAGACTGAGAATGCTGTTGAAAAAAGCGGGCAAATTTATCAGCAAGCCAAGGTTAACAAAGAAAATCGGAATAAATAGCACACTGCCAACAAATACTACTTTTTCTTTAACTGGCCCTTCACCTACAACTTCATTGACTGCTAAACCAGCTAAAAAGGCTCCGATAATTTTTTCTACCCCGATCAATTGAGCACCTACAGCAACGAGAAACACAGTCAGCAGCACAAATAAAAACTGGTTTCCTTCATTACCTCCAGAACGGCGAAAAAATTCTTTACCTACCCAATCAAAGCCCACTAAAACGACGATAGAGTAAATAGTTAACCAAACCAACAAAGTTAGTAGCTTTGTTAGGCTGAATACTCCTGCTTCAGTAGAACCTATACAAAGAGCTAATAATAGCAGAGTACCAATATCAGTAAAAAGCTTGGCTCCAATTGTGATAGTGACGGCTTCATTGTTGACAACTCCTAGACGACTAATAATCGGATAAGCCAAAAGAGTATGGGAAGCTAATAGAGAGCCAATTAATATTGATGTAATCCAACCAAAGCCCAAAATTTGCCCTATTAAAATTCCCATCACTAAGGGCAGACTGAAGGTGAAGCTGCCAAACCCTAAAGAGCGATTTTTTTTACGGCGAAATTTCTCTATGTCAACTTCTAGCCCTGCTACAAATATTAAGTAAACTAACCCAATATCTGCTAATAGGTTAATTACTGCTGATTCTGTCTGAAATAAATTCCAGCCTGACGGGCCAAGTACTACCCCAGAGAAAACCAAACCAACTAGTCCTGGTAGTCTGAGCCGCTCAAACAGAATGGGAACCACTAAGATAACCACTAGCAAAATAGCAAAGGAAACAATTGGCTCCTTGCCCAGAACTTGGGAGGTTGGTTCCATTGCAAGAACTTGTGATAGGAGTTCCATAGATAGGACTTGAAAGGGCAATAGTGAAGCTGCGATTACCTTAGAGGGCAACCGCCCGATCAATATAACTGTAAAAACCAGCTTGAGAAAAAATTAAAAAAATCTTTACTTATACTATCTAGGCAATTGTCTAGGAACTAACTACCTATGGGTGAACCTGACTCAAAATAAACCGCAAGCGATCGTAGTCATCTTTGAGCAGCAAGCTCAGGGTTCGCCCGGCTTTGATTAGCCATTTGCGGTCAGCTTTACGTAACTGGTAAACTTCTCGAATGGCAGCAGCAGCTAAAGACTCTATTGGCGCACCTTTGACAGAAAGTAGTGTCTGCAGAAAATCCAGTTCTTCGGTAAATTTAATGATCGTTTCTGCCTCACAGCGATAAACAGCTTGATGAATTTGTGGCGGGCGTGGTGGTAAATACTGATACACCCTTTGATTATTTTCTCTGGTATGGGATGAGTATTCAAATCCGACGATCGCGGCCCGAAATTCAGTTTTGAGCATGGCAAATATCTGGGGTTGTTCCTCTCGTAAGTCTTGTAAGGACAACCCCAAGGCTACTGCACGGTGTACAGAATCTATAGGCATAGTGGTGGCATGATACACCACTGCATAAATTTGGTTGCCCGATTCTTCATCTCTAGAACAAACCCAACTACCAAAAGGTGGCATTGGCGGAAAACTCAAGTCTTCCGGTTCCAAACATTGTGCCAAAAATTCGGTGGTAGTAGTTTCGATCACCTCCGCAATATGGTTGGGGTGGCGATCGCCTGTGGCAAACTGTGGCAGAGGAAGGCGCATAGTAGTGCTGAGTGATGAGTAATGGTGAAGAGTTTACAGGTTGTCTAAACTCCTCACCCTTAACTTTTTACTCCGAAAAGAATCTATTTCCCTTTTTTCTTGGCTGTGGTTTCTACGAGTTCCAATTCGCTCAGGCGGAAGGTAATTAATTTATCCCAATTCCCACCTTCAAACAAGACGGCTATTTTGCCATCGCTTACTCGTTGCACGAGTCCTTCATAGCGATAATAGATATCTGTAGGATTCTTGACGCGAACAGTTGCTCCAGGCAGGATCATGATTTTTATCCTCGCTTATTTCCTGTTAATAGCTTAATACTTGTCAGATGTAGTCGGGTGTCTCATGATTTGAGCTATTTCAAAGCCCAGAGTAGATTTGACTGTTGACTTATGAATAATACTTCTGCCGCTGTCGAAAATTTGCTACCGATTCTACTATTCCCAAAGAAATGAAGTTTGTCAGCATCGCAGAACGTCCGTAACTCATCCAAGGTAAAGGAATTCCTGCCACAGGTGCTAAACCAACGGTCATACCCACATTAACAATTAGCTGGAACACAATCATAGACAAAACACCAATAGCCAACAACGAACCAAAATTGTCTTTGGCGGTTTGAGCTACGTGCAAGAGGCGGAAACAAATTAAGCAGAAGGCAAACAACACTACCAAACAACCAACAAAACCGAATTCTTCACCTACTGCCGAGAAAATAAAGTCTGTGTGCTGTTCGGGCACAAAATTCAGTTGAGTCATGGGCCCTTTGAACAGACCCCATCCCCAAATTTCGCCAGCACCGATCGCAATGCGAGATTGAATGAGGTGATATCCTGCGCCAAGGGGGTCATGCTCAGGGTTCATAAATACACTCAATCGGTCTTTTTGATACGGTTTCAGCACATGATTCCAGGCGAATACTCCTAATTCACCACCCAGCATATTCAGTGCCCATGCACCTATAGCACCAAGACCAAATCTGCGCCAGGGGAGAGTCTGCCAACCAACAACACCCATGGCGACTGCCCACAATAATCCTAAAGGCCCAAAAGTTATTTCTTTAAATAAAACTATCGGCTCGGATAAGGGCCAAGATATACTAAAAAGAATAGCGGCAATTATAGGAGAAATCAGTAGTATCAACCAGCCTGGGTTAGCATTTGCCCAGTAAAGCATCCCAACGAAAATAGCACCAAATACCATTGATGTTGCTAAATCTGGTTGCAAAAATACCAAAATCCAAGGAATGGCAGTGATTGCCAAAGCTTTGAAAAAACTATCCAGGGTGGAAGCTGTGCGCTTGTGTAATAAAGCTGCTAGAGTGATAATCATGCCTACTTTGGCAAATTCCGAAGGTTGTACGTTAAAGCCTGCAATATTAATCCACCTCTGCGCTCCTTTGGCACTCGTACCAGCTATCATCACAGCGATTAGGCTGAAGTTTGTTAGAGCATATGTGACCCAGTGCCACTGAATCAGGTTTTCGTAACGGCAGCGAGCTAAAATTAATGTGATCAATGCACCAATACTAGCTACGAGCCAATGCCACCACCAGTCAGTTAGTGGCTGCTTCAGCTCCGTGCTTAAAATCATGACGCCGCCAAAGATACTGACACCAAAAGCCAAAAAAAACAGTAACCAGTCTACTTGCTGCCAAGGTTTAACCCAAGACTTCCAGCGGATTTTGGGGAGCGAACGTTTTAATAACATTGTGTGAGTTTAGACTTGAACTGTGAAATTTCAATTCACTGACTACTATAAATCTGTATTCCCAGGCGATGACCTAGGAACCAGACGAACAAGAAAATTACTTATGTCAAGGCAGCAACTGATACTTTACCAGCAATATTGAGAGCGATCGCAGTTAATGCTATGGCAGAAGCTGAATCTGGCTCGGCAACAACTATGGGCACACCGCTATCACCACCTACTCTTGTGGAAATTTCTAGAGGCACTCGCCCTAATAATGGCACTCCCAACTCCGCTGCTGTTTTCTCGCCACCACCAGAACCAAAGATGTCATACTGCTTATCTGGCATATCTGGTGGAATAAAATAGCTCATATTTTCTACTATTCCCAAGACTGGTACGTTCATTTGCTGGAACATCCGCAATCCCTTACGAGAGTCTAGTAATGCTACGGTTTGCGGTGTAGTCACGATTACTGCTCCTGCCATCGGTACTGCTTGAGTTAAGGTTAATTGAGCATCTCCCGTCCCTGGTGGCATATCTACAATTAAATAATCCAAGTCTCCCCACTGCACTTGATAGAGGAACTGTCGAATCACACCGTTGAGCATTGGGCCACGCCAAATCACTGGCTGATCTCGGTCAATCAAAAAGCCCATTGAGACTAATTTCACGCCGTGATTAAAAGCAGGTTCTAATATTTCACCTTTTTCGCCAGAGCGGACATTAATCTGAGCGTCAGCCAGCCCCAGCATGGTGGGATCGTTGGGGCCATAAATATCGGCATCTAGTAAACCAACTTTTGCTCCTGTTTGTGCTAGAGCAACTGCTATATTAACTGCTACCGTACTTTTACCGACGCCACCTTTGCCACTGGAAACAGCAATAATATTTTTCACCCCAATTACACCAGTGCGATCGGGCAAACTTTTTTGCTGGGGTGTTTCTGCTGTCACCTCTACGCTGACATCAGTAACACCAGGGAGCTTTTTGACAGCCTTTTGACAGTCTTCGACGATAAACTCACGCAGAGGACAGGCGGGTGTGGTCAACACTAAAGTGAAACTAACCTTACCACCGTCAATTTTGACGTTGCGGATCATATTCAGTTCTACCAGGCTTTTCTGGAGTTCTGGGTCTTGCACTGGTCGCAACACTTCTAGGATAGAGCGGGAGTCGATTATATCGTACATAGTGTTTTTACCGTTGCGGCCGTAATAAAATTTTAAAAATTTTCATGATTACCTACATAGAATCTTAACTTTTGCTAAATGCTAATTAACCATTAAGTTTGTATTAAGTAATAGAAAAAACTATTACCTAATTGCCGATCGCCTATCATCTATTGCCTAAAAATCAAAACAACTGTCGTTGAGAGATTTTTTCTTCCTTGATACAGCTTGCAATCCTGCTTTTTCTACCGCCTCGACTAAGGAACGAGCCACGCGATCGGCATAAGGACGAGACAAAGACCATATTAGAGGTGATAACCAACCGCGTAGTGTCACAGAATATGATAAACAAGTGCCACAAACTGTTGATTCAACTCGGTAGGTTACTCGTTCTTCAATGCCAGGAATTGCCAACACTCGGATACTGATCATTTCTCTGGGATTGACGCGCTCCACAAAAATCCGGATGGGGATTGGCGAAAAGCGTGTTACAGCCTGGAAAATCAATCCAGGTTTAGGCACTAATCCGTAAGGGACATTAGTACTCTTAAGTAGTGGATGCCAGGAAACATCTGTGAAGTCAACTACCTGTTGCCAAAGTTCATCTACAGAAGCCGAACTAATTTCCCGATACGTCCGTACCAGAGAAGCGCAAAATCGACGACGTTTGCGTTGGATAAATTTGGATAACCAACCTTGCATTTGCCTAATCCTCCTAGCTACACACTTGCTGGTAACTCTGGCATAATGGGCAACTGTGGTTAGCGTCTGAATAAAACTTCTCAAAATTGCCCTAAATATAGTAATCCCGATTCGGCGCAGATGCTAGTACGATTGGAAGTTTATCCCTCCGGCTCGTGGAACACCATCATCAATACAACACCAAATTATTGAGTAGTCCATTCATGACCCTGATACCTCAACACTGAGAGTGCTTGTAACTAATTTGCCAGAGTCTGGTGTTGGCACCAAAATCTTTTTATCAAGAAATTCAAAAAAAAACTTAGTCAATATACAAGCCTATACGCATTTGAGGGAAAATAACTCTAGTCATGCCCATCAATTATATAAATGCTTGACAAGTTAAGAAAAAAGCAACTTTGGGCAAGTTGAGCCTAATTGTTGGCTCGTGTTGCTCAGAAATTTTTTAATCAAAAATTTCTGGCTTTTGGGAAATTGTAATTTAGGTTCGGGAATCTATGTTGATCAACTCGCAAACCCCAACTCTAGCAGTAGAATCATCGAAGTTTCTACCACCAACTGACGCTAAGGTGAGAGTCAGTCAGTTTATGCAAAATTTACAAGACGAAATTACCCAAGCCTTAGCGGATCTGGATGGTGTCGCTAAGTTTCACGAAGATAGTTGGGAACGCCCAGAAGGGGGCGGAGGGCGATCGCGTGTTCTGCGCGATGGCAAAATATTTGAACAAGCGGGTGTAAATTTTTCTGAAGTTTGGGGTTCCCATTTACCACCTTCAATTTTGGCCCAACGCCCGGAAGCAGCAGGACATAAATTTTATGCTACAGGTACTTCATTAGTATTACATCCTCGGAATCCCTACGTTCCAACCGTACACTTGAATTACCGTTATTTTGAGGCTGGACCAGTGTGGTGGTTTGGTGGTGGTGCTGATTTAACACCTTATTACCCCTTTGCCGAAGATGCAATTCATTTTCATCAAACACTAAAAGAAGCTTGTGACCAACACCATCCAGAATATTATCCAGTCTTTAAGCGTTGGTGTGATGAATATTTCTACCTCAAGCATCGTGGCGAAACCAGAGGAGTTGGTGGCCTGTTTTTAGATTATCAAGATGGGCAAGGTAGTTTATATCGTGGCCCCGACCCAAATGGGGAAGCAGCTAGTTATAGTAACCAAGTTGGAAACCTACCACAACGGACTTGGGAAGAGTTGTTCGCTTTGGTGAACGACTGTGGTCATGCCTTTTTGCCAGCCTACTTGCCAATAGTAGAACGGCGTAAAGATACAGAATATGGCGATCGCCAACGGGATTTCCAACTCTACCGTCGGGGAAGGTATGTAGAATTTAACTTGGTTTACGACCGAGGGACAATTTTTGGGCTGCAAACCAACGGACGCACAGAATCAATTCTCATGTCCTTACCACCCTTGGTGCGTTGGGAGTATGGGTATCAGCCAGCACCAAATACTCCTGAAGCCGATTTATATGAAACTTTCCTCAAGCCTCAAGATTGGATCAACTGGAAACTGAGTAATAATGCAGAGTAATGTGTGTAAGTGTTGAGTAAACTCCTAAAACTCAATCTGGAAGAAGAAAACACGAAATTTTTGTCTTGGGTGCTTGGCATTCCCATGCATGATTTTTTCGTTTTCTTTATTCAACATTTATACCTAAGCACTAAGCACTATTTTGGTGAGTTAAATTACTAAAAGTAACCACTTAGCAAAAAAAGGTGACATTTTTAGCTGTAGCTTGTTAATCTCAATTATCAGCACTGGATCATTCTGTTAGTGGTGAGTCAATTAATTTACTAACTCAGTGGATATCACCCTAGCGATGGGATTAGTATCCCTAGAAAAGCAAGTCTTTTGGCTCACCACTAACAGCCTAAATACAGTAGCAGTTAATCTTGAGAGGAGCGCCATAGGGAGGCTTAGTGATTCAGATAGAGCAAAAAACCTATACAACTCAGGATAATAATACCGTTATTATCTTGGCACCTACAGGACGCCTGGACATCACCACCGCTTGGCAATTTCGCCTGAAGTTACAAGAATGTGTTTCCAAACTCAGTCGTCATGTAGTGGTAAATCTTGGTCAAGTAAATTTTATTGATAGTTCTGGTCTGACTTCTTTGGTTGCTGGGATGCGCGACGCTGATAAACTCAAAGGCAGTTTCCGCATCTGTAATGTACATACAGAAGCAAAGCTTGTGTTTGAAGTCACAATGATGGATACAGTCTTTGAAATATTTGAAACTGAGGAGGAAGCTTTAGAGGGTGTGCCTCGTAGCATTGCTAGCTAGTAATCAAAAATGTTGAGTCATAAGTTAGGAGTCCTGAGTGCCGGCAAACAACAGAAAAAGAGGATTTGAAACGTCTTCATTTTCTTAGCCATACTCAGCACTCAATATTGTTCTCGCTTGGTGTAGCGATAAGGGCCTAAAATCGCTCCCCAAGTGGCTTTTCCAGTGGCTGAATCAATTCCTTTGTCATAACTATGAAATTCAGCCGTAGTAGCTTCAAAGCCCAAAGAAACTTGTATGCTATTGCCTAGATAAGTGAATCGGCAACTAGTATTTGGTAATGGGGTAGCGACAAACTTATAGCTGTTAGAAATTAATGTTTGCTGAGTGACGGTGAGAAAGCAGCCAGGGAGTAAATCTAATTGATCGGGTGTTAGGTTATTCAGTAAAGCTGGATCGCGGCCTGCCCCTTTTAAAGCACTGGGATCTTTAGGCATATAGTATTGCACTTGCAGGTGTGCATCAAAATCTAAGCCTGTCTGTAACCGCATAATTCGCTGGCGGTAAGGATTATTGAGATTGATGATATTTGCTTGTTCCGCAAACAGAGTAATACTGTCTTCGGAAAACAGATTCACTGGCCTTTGCCATAAACGCAGGTGAACATACCAAACAGGATCAGCCATAGCTTGTTCTTGATTGTCGAATTCACCAGCCAGGTACTCACCTAGAGCGATTAATTGTGGGGAGAAGCTCATAAATTGTGATGTACCTCATGAAACAGCGATTTTGGGCTAATGCTTGAGGAAAATAGCCTTCCTAATTTTTACAAATGCAAAAATATTGTAAATCACCTATCTACAACTTGAAACCTGAACTTGGCAAAGTAGCCTTTAAGCGCGAGAATAAAGATACGTCGCCCTTAACATTTTCTTTGTGAATAACGTCCGTACTGTCTCTGATACAAAGCGAACTTTCTACGCTGCTCACACCCGTCCGATAAATACGATTTATCGTCGGGTAGTGGAGGAGTTGATGGTGGAAATGCATCTGCTATCAGTAAATGTTGATTTTAGCTACAATCCAATTTATGCCTTGGGCGTCGTCACGACTTTTGACCGCTTTATGCAAGGCTACCAACCAGAACGCGATAAAGAATCGATTTTTAGCGCTCTATGCCAAGCTGTAGAGCAAGAAGCGCGACGCTACAGGCAGGATGCAGAACGATTGCAAGCGTTAGCTAAAAGTTTGCCAGTCAATGATTTAATTGCATGGCTCAGTCAAACCAGTCAATTAGATCGGGATGCTGATTTGCAAACACAACTGCAAGCGATCGCCAATAATCCTAACTTTAAATACAGCCGCTTGTTTGCAATTGGTTTATTTTCTTTATTGGAACAGTCAGATCCAGAATTAGTCAAAGACGAAAAGCAACGCAACGAAGCTCTGAAAACTATTGCTAAAGGCCTGCACCTATCTGATGAAAAACTCAGCAAGGATTTGGATTTATACCGATCTAACCTGGACAAAATAGCACAAGCACTAGTAGTTATGGCAGATATGCTCTCCGCCGATCGCAAAAAACGCGAACAGCGCAAACAACAATCAACTACTTCAGTTGCACCACCCAGTTCCAATGAATAGTCAAAAGTAGTCAATAGTCAATAGTTGATAATGCTTATACTATCGGCTTAGACTATCGACTGCTGATTGAAGGGTTTTATGTTTATGTCTACCGGATTGTCTAGTACAAGAAGGCAGAAGGTAGTCCCATGCCTTCTCATACAGAGTTGCGTTAATTTTTAAAGGCTTCACCGGATTGATGGGGTGAAAGTTTCTTCATCTCACCCCACCTCTTCAAATCCCTGTGCTTTAATTACTTCCATTAAAAAGCAATTTTGTATTACCTTTTGGGAGCAGGATTAGCTTTTCCTGGCGCTACAGGTTTTTTAGGCGCTGTTGCGTTGGGAACAACAGGAGAAGTCTCAGGATTGGCAGGATAAAGACCTTGCTCTGTTGGAGGTTGAGCAGGAGCAGGTGCTGTAGGGAGAACTGGATTAGGGTTTAAAGGCAAATTTGGATTGAGATTATCTTGAGGATTGATACCAGGCAATGGTGCGGTGTTCGGTACAGGATTAGCACCAGGATTAATGGGGAAAGTTGGTATACCAGGCAGGTTTGAGTTAATGGGTATTTGAGATGGGCCTGGTATAATTCCTAAAGATACGCGATCGCCTCCTACTTGCCGTAGTAAGTCTAATGTTTCGATGACATCGTTGTAAGTTGCAGTCCGCGATGCATTCAGTACTAAAATGCCATTAGGATTTTCTTGGATATACCTTTTTAAAATTGCTGCCAACTGATCTCGTCTAACGATCTGTTTTTCAACATAGGTCTGACCAACAGCATCAATAGTAACAGGCAATATATTACTATTAGCCTGTAATGAAGACGTAGGTGCTGTGCCTGTACTGGCTTTGGGCAAATCAATATTAATTGCTTGTTGCCGAGTAAATTGCAAAGCTGCCAATAGAAAAAATGTCAGGATACAAAAAACGACATCTATTAAGGGAATGAGTTGAATTTGGACTTCTTCAACTGGAGTATGCAAATTAACTTTCATTATCGTACTCTTGATTTATGTATGCCTGGTTCAGGGATTGAATTCTTAACTATTGCTCAGGCTCCAAAGAATCAGGCTCATCTGGAAGTTCAGGTGAACCAGAAAACTTATTTATGCCTCGCTTACGTGGAGGAGTAAAATTTTCCCTCACTGATTCGCGCACAATTATCGATGTATTGCTAAAGTCAGGTGGCGACTGGCGATAGAGTAGTTCTAAATCATTTCCTGCCTTGCGAAAAACTTTGACTTGGTTGACTACAAAACTTTGAAACAAGCGGTAGAATACCAAACTAACGATCGCAACTATTAATCCAGTTGCAGTACTAATTAAGGATTCCCCAATACCAGTAGTCACCCCAGCTGTAGATTCGGTTCCCAAGTCACCGATGCGAATTGATCGCAGAGACTGGATCAAACCTAAAACCGTACCCAACAATCCTAATAGTGGCGCAAGAGCAATTACAGATTCCAAAAGTTTTTCGCCTCGCCGCATTCCAGCCAACTCGTCTTCTGCTGTTGCCTCCAACGCTAATCGAAAGGTTTCCGCATCGTTTTTTTGCAGGCGTAACGGGGCATAGAGAAACCGTCCAATAGGCTGATTAGTTGCTCGTTTGGCAATTACCGCAGCTTCTTGCCAATTATCAATAGCAGCATCTAAAACGCGATCAACTATTTGCTTTTCTTGAGTTAAAATTCGCAGCCAGAACCACAGACGTTCAAAAATCACACTAAAAGATAAGATCGACAGAGCCAGCAAAGGCCACATTGCTGGCCCGCCCTTTTGAAACAAATCTAAAATATCCACTGTTTAAGTCTCCTCCCTCCGCATCTAGAACAACTTTTCTAAAGCATTTTTATTTTAAAGATTAATGCACAATTACCATACTCAAGTGCAAAACACAGATTAGATATTTAGCGATAGATTATGAGTAGCATCTTCCAGACTAACTTGGGCGGTTATTCCCACCGGAAGTTTAAAGGATAATTTGTCAAAATTAAAGATAACTGGAGGATTAAAACATGAATTTCTCAATCCAATCACTTTATACTTGGTATCGCAATTCGCTTCGGAACCCAAAGTACCGTTGGTGGGTAATTTTAGGAACGCTAGTTTATTTGCTTAGTCCAATTGATATTGCCCCAGACTTTATACCCATTGTGGGACAAATTGATGATGTTTTACTTTTGTCCTTACTAGTTAGTGAGGTGTCTGGGCTGGTGATTGAAGGTTGGAAAGCTCGTAAGGGTGTTGCAGACACCAAAGCATCCAATACCTCAGAGGATTCTACTTCTACCAACAAGACAATCGAAGTTGATGCTGTCTCTGTCAAGTAATTTTTTAAACCGAATAAAATTTAACAAACCCCCTACTTTTGCTTGCTGGCGATCGCCGCAGTTCCGAAGTAGGGGATATTTTTTGTCAAGTGTCAAAATTAGCTGCGTTTAATTTCAGTATTTTTCTCTTTACTGTAAATTTCTATTTTCCGTTCTAGGAAATTAAATATTTAGCTCTAAAAATTACTGAATAATCTAAATTTTTATCTATTTATAAATCAGCGATCGCTACTGTATTTTTTAGTAAAAATTAACAATTATTAAATATAAAAATCGTTTCTATATTCAATCTACCTCAGCAATATTACAATAAATGTAATAATTATTACCTGCATATCCAACATTGCGCCAAAATTTTTTAGTACTTATATACACAAAGTTTGTATTTGCTAAGGTCAGAAGTTTTCTCAAGGTCTACATTATTGTTAAAGGCGATACTAATATAAAAAATATAAATTTCTCCAATACGATTGACTACGGTCGTGTAAATATACGTACTTAAAAGCTTAAGTTAGACTAAGCACATAAGCAAGTAAATTGATACGTAAATAATTATATTTACGTATATACACGTTTATAAAATTCAAAAAGTTGGATTATATAATTACTCATATTATTTATTTTCGATAGTGGTA
Organism: Mojavia sp.; assembly: GCF_059505145.1. NCBI lineage: Bacteria > Bacillati > Cyanobacteriota > Cyanophyceae > Nostocales > Nostocaceae > Mojavia > Mojavia sp. The sequence continues at coordinate 32,494 of NZ_JCACKA010000088.1, read as the reverse complement.
AGTGAATTAGTTGAGCGCTACTTGCAAGCTTACCAACAGATTGAATCGCAGTGAAAAACTAGCGTTGCTCAAAGGTGACAATATGCCGAAAGCGCCAACTTTCGGCCAAGTTTTTGTGCTTAAAAGCAATACCCGTAGGTTGACATTCAAAAATTTCCGAAAAGGTTTATTAAAGCAGGTACAAGTTATGGCAATTTTCAATGGTACTGAAGGTAACGATACCCTTAATGGCTTAACAAGCAAGGATGTACTCTACGGTAACGCAGGCAATGATGCACTCTACGGTAACGCGGGTAACGACACCCTAGATGGCGGTACTGGTAACGACACACTCAAGGGTGGTAAAGGCAATGATACTTATATTGTTGATAGCACTAAGGATGTAGCCAGCGAGGATAATTGCTCAGGTGGCATTGATACTGTTAAATCCTCTGTTGATTGGACGTTGGGTAATCATTTTGAGAACCTGATCCTAATCGGGACAACGGCAGTTAAAGGCTATGGAAATAAGCTGAGTAATATCATTACAGGCAATAGTATCGGTAACGAACTCCGCGGCGGAGATGGTCACGACACCCTCAAAGGTCTTCTGGGGTCAGATACTCTCAATGGAGGTGCAGGAAACGACAAACTTTATGGTGGCGAGGATGATGACTACCTGTCCGACTCTGAAGGAAATAACAGTTTATATGGTGAGGAAGGCAATGATTCCCTAAATGTTGACTTCTCGCTTGGGAACAACCTCTTAGAGGGTGGCTCTGGAGTTAATAGCCTTTCTGCTTCCCATAGCGTTGGCAACAACATCCTCATAGGGGGAGCTGAAGGTGATAGCTTTTATATTTCCGGCTCGTCTGGCAATAACACCCTCAACGGTGGCGGCAGTCCTGATGATGGTATTGATTATTATGTTATTTCCGACTCGTCTGGCAATAACGTTGTGAATGGAGGCGATGGTATCGATAGGATATTAGCCTATCGAGTTACGGGTGCTAACACTCTTAATGGCGGGAATGGAGATGACTACTACTATATCAGCACCCCATCTAATGCCCCCTCTGACTTGGTAACTCAGACAGTAGATGGAGGGACAGGTAAGGATTATTTGGCTGTCAATTACAGCAACTATGCTACCGAGGGAATCACCTCGACCTTTAATCCAATCACTAATGAAGGCTTGATCGTGTCTGGTACAAATCAGGTTAGTTACAGCAATATCGAAGAATTAAGTATTTTTGGTACACCCTACGATGACAATCTTGTAGGGGGCAATGGTGACGATGGACTCTACGCAGATAATGCTGGTAATGATACTCTTTCTGGGGGGGCAGGTAATGATTATCTATCTGCTTACTTTAATTCTGGTAATAAGACCCTCAATGGTGGCGATGGTAACGATTTCATCACTGGAAGTTCTAGCAATGATACCCTTGATGGTGGCAATGATGATGATTACCTCTTTGGCGCTGGGGGCAATGATATCGTGATTGGTGGAAGTGGTAATGATTCCCTACTTGGAGATAGTGGCATTGATAGTCTGACAGGTGGGAGTGGCAATGATATCTTAATTGGTGGAAGTGGTAATGATAGTCTGACTGGTGAAAGTGGCAATGATATCTTTGCCTTTGATAGTTACAATGAAGGCGTTGATACTATTGGGGACTTCAACCCGGCTGATGACCGCATTCAAGTATCATCTACCGGTTTCGGCGGTGGGTTATCAATAGGTTCACTGTTGACTAGTCAATTTACCATTGGTACAGCTGCAACGACGAGCGATCAGCGATTTATTTACAGCAGTCGTACAGGCGCACTGTACTTTGATCAAGATGGCAGCGCTGGTGGATTTACCAAGGTGCAATTCGCACAATTAAGTAGTGGGCTGTCATTAAGCGCAAGCAATTTTGATATTGTACTATCTTTAGGTTAATTACCCATAGTTTCTTTAAACTCTGTTCACCCCTTACTCTGGTCTCTTTTTTTACGGAAGAGTACGGGGTTTTTAAGGGCAGAGTTTTTATATTACTGAAGATTTCTTGAGAAAATTCTCAATTTTTGATGTCAATTTCTTTGATAATTATGACCTTTTGAAAATTTACTATTTCACAAATTCTGTTAGGAATCGAACGGCTTTGAGGATATAACTAGCGCAATCTCTAGGTGATCTATTGTAAAACGATCGCCACGCACTGGCTTTATCTTCATCATAGCGATCGCCTCTCTCTGGATGTGCATCTAACCATGCTAGTCTGACAGCATGACCAATTAATACATCCAATACAATATATTCTTCAATTTGCAGGTTAGGGTTGTTAGTGGCGATCGCACCTAGTTCAATCAAAGCTTCAATATTAACTTGACGATATTCTGGAGCCTCAATTTTATTTAACAGATGCTCGACTAGCAAGGCAAAATTCCTTTCTCCTGCTGTCATTTCTGACAACATCAATTCACTATCTAAACGATTGCGACGCTCTAGCTTATCGCCAATCACTAGACCCTTGCAATGTTTCAGCAATCGCCAAACTTGTTGAAAAAAGTCTTTGGGTACGCGTCCTGTTGCTCCCTCAGCTTGTCGGTAACGTCGCCATCCGCCTACTGGTACTTCGATTTCGGCTTCAATTGGTGGTGCTAATACCCAATCAATATCACTTTCTTTTTGTTTGACGTGCAGTGATTCTTGCTGACGCAATAAGTTACTCATCCCAGCATATTCGGTTAATACTTTTTGCAAGCGTGTTTTCACTTCAAAGGGTGAAAGTTGCATTAAATATTCGTAGGCTTCATCTTGAGTTACACGTAATTCCGTTGCTAATTTGCTGGTAATTAACAAGATGAGATAGCCAACTTTCAGCGTTAGCAGTCCTTGAAACAGTTGGGGTTCTGTTTTGATGAGGATACCAAGATAGATTAAAATCTCTTGAGTCAAGACGCGATCGCGTATATCCTCACGACAGAAATGATTAATCTTCTCAGCAATTTCATTGTGAGACATCGGTACTGCAATCAAAGATGCTTCACTATAAGCTTTACCTACAGAAATTTGCTTACCCCGTACCAAAATACTTGTAACTACATCCGATAAGCCGATATCAACCATCTGACGCAACCCAGCCGCACGCCGCACAATGGCCCAAAGACCTAAATCTCCAGCTTTGGCATATACTTCATTGAGCAGATAGTCTACTGTTACAGGATATCTTGGGCCGCCAAAACCCGTATCAAACTCTAGTCCCTGCAAGCGAGTTAAAGTCTGCAATAACTCGATTTGCTCGTAAATATTCTCTGATGCACGTAAATAAGACAGCAACAACCCCAAGTTCGTTTCGCACTCCATTTGAAATTCTTGGGTATGTTCTAAGGGCCAATTTTTCGCAGGATGATATGCCAAGTAATAGCAATGTAGCGCCGCATTTTTAACTGCTGGTTGCGAAAATTCTTCATCCTGAAGAAAATCAATTCTTTGGATACCAGCTGTTAGCATCAGTTGATTTAATCGCCCTAATTTTACTCGTACACCATTACAAATACCATCTTTAAGTTCTTGCATTAATTCTAATAATGCTTCCGAACCGATTTCTAACATGGTATGCGTTAACATTAAAGTTAGGGTAGGACGACCCAAATCGCTCCAATATTTTTGAATGTAGGCGAGTTCGCTCCTAATTTGATCTAACAAGAAATGATAATCAAGGGTTAAATAAAATTGCTGAGAATCTAAAAATGAAGGTAAAAATACAATTGTCTGGTCACGAATCCGAAAGATTCGGGATGTTGTTAAACTCCGCAACCGTCGCACGGGCCGTCCGGTTAAACCGAGTTTATCGTTGCGTCCAATTTGAGTGTAAATAGCTGAAAGTTCCCCGGCTTTTCTCACCTGAATTGGTTCTAGTTGTTTTGGTGTTTGCGTTTCAATACCGTGAACTTCTAGTTTCTGTTGTAAATCTTCATCTTCTGCTAGCAAGGCAATTTGTACTATTGCTTCTCGGTTTTTTCCTACACACAGGTGTCTTCCCAATGGGTCAATATCGCCAACTGCTAGCAGTCCTTCACTTAACATTTGCCCAAGAAAATATAAACTTTGGGCCCATACTAAAGGAACATTTTCATTAGGTAAACGTGGCTGACTCTGGGGTGCTAACTTTTCTGCCTCTATGTTTTCTTCTGCAACGTAATAAAGTTCTGGTAATAGACGCAAACCATCACGTTCTACAAGTAATGGTTCTAAACGTTCTTGGTAGTTTTTAACTTTTTCTTGATCGCCACAAAATAACCCATCTAGAACTAAATAAGTAAAAAATAAAGGCCATTCGCACTCAATATGCTCAAACTGCTTCAGTTCCCAAGGTTCGTAATGTAAACGTTGGGTATCTTCTAAAACAGTTTGATGTCCATCTCTGAGGAAACGCTTACAGCCGTATTTACCTTGGAGTTTGTTAATAATATCGTTAAGAGTGCGATCGCGTAACTGTAAATCTTCTACTGCAAAGGCAGGATAACTAATAATACTCAACAGGGCGGCATCAATTTCTTTTGACCCAGATTCTCTTGGCAATAAGGATTCTAAAGTAATTCGGGCACGGGCGATTTCATCTGGCAAAACATGAATAACTGATGTTTGACTCCCACGCACACCAAACAAATCCAGCCCATTGATAGCTTCTAAGGCGGCTTTTGCCATGCCTACAGAACTAGCATTTAACTCGGCATTACCACGATTAATTTTGTTACCGCGTTCCCAAATGCCGTAATCTGGTGTACGATAAGCTCGCCCAATGTAGTAAACCAAATTTTGGACGAAATTCACCTCATCAATTGTATAAATTATTTGTAATCCTGAAGCGGTCATTTGCGCCAACATCAGTAAAAATATGGATGTGGCATCAAGTTGCAAATGTCCCCATTCATCATCGCCTACTACAATATCACCAGTAGCAGTATTGTATTTAGCGTGTAAACCATCTAATGGTGACTGAGTATCTTTAAATCGCTCTACTTTAGCTGCTTGTCGCATCATTGCAAACAGCAAACCGCGCATCAGCTTGATCACACTGTGTTCTAGTTCATAAGTGTGTCCCTTATCTTCATCAATCTTGCGGTATGCAAGTGCTAAACCCCAAACTGCCAAAATGCTATAAACGTTGTCTCGCACCCAAGCATCTGTATAATCGCCGTGGGCGGTTATAGCTGTACTCGCAGGTAGCAAACCAGTAATTGGATTCTGACGCGTAAGGATGATTGTCTTAATTTGCTGGTAGTAGTTCTCCAGGCGAGGGTGCAATTCAGTGGCCGTTTTCATGATTTTATTTCAGCAACTTGCGGAACTCGACCCTTTAGCTGTGAACTGAAAGATGTCAGCCAAGCCAGAACTTGTTCTGTAATCGGCGAGGATATTACAGCTTAGGGCAGTGTAGGTTTCTTATTATCTCTTGTTCGTCGTCCTCTGGTTAGAGGATTGCTAGTGAACCATAGGTTAAATTTAAAACTTGTTCAAATCTTTATTTTTACATAGGTCTACTTATAGATATCTTTAATTTTTTTAAATAGTTCTAAAGTATGATCATTGATCACTCAAAAGACGCAATGATACTCAATAAAAAATTGAGTAAATTAAAGGTATTGAAACCTCTTAACACAACTAACTAATGAAGGGAGGGATTAATTATGTCTCTGCGTTATAACCAAAATAATGCTCCTTTAGTGAAAGTGGTTTACTCTCAAATTAAAGTGAATGGCAAAATTGAACTGGTACCATTAGAGCTATACGCTGATGGTTCGCTCAAGCGATGTATTAGTTAAAATTCAAAATCAATAGTAAGGTTGAGTATGGGCATGGGAATAAGCAAAAATTTACCTCCCATGCTCCCAAGCCAATTAAATTTTTTAAGCTATAAAAACTTAGATTATAAATCTGCATTTATCCTGTTTGAATAGCCTTAATTTTAGATAAGACTGGTGGAATCATTTCAGATTTCGTTCAACTAATATAGCGATCTTCGTAAGCTGTCATCAGAGGATGTCTGAGAAGTATTAAATATTTCGTTTGATCCCCCCTAGCCCCCCTTTACAAGGGGGGAAATATATCAAAGTCCCCCTTTACAAGGAGGATTTAGGGGGATCTATAAGTTTCAAATACAACATCAAAAAGTTTTCAGACATCCTCTCAAGCAATGACATATTTTTGACGCAACTTTACCTTTAGGGCTTATGTAAATATGCGCTCAGATTGTTTTTTTTGAATAAAATATTGCCAACAAACCTAAAATATGATTTTTCAATATTTCCTAGTTTTGAAGCATAACTTAAAGATTTAACCCGGTCTGACATCTGCTTTATTGCTGAGATTACGTCATAACTAGTTGTGAATAGTCGTAATATTTCTGTTTCAATTAGCTATAAAGTAGGAGATTAGTTTTAATAAACGTAAAGAATTGCTATCTTGTTACGTAAGCAATATATTTGCTAATTATGATAATTTAGCTAGGTATTCATATTTACTTTGCTAATTTGATCAAAACGCCAGGAAAACTAACTTCATCTCAGTGGAGGTCAATTTTAAGCTTTTTCTGATTTTGCCCCCTAAAGCATAAGTATAGAGAAACTTGTTGCTTGTTGTCTCTAAGATTAAAAAGTTGTTTTGCTCAAAGGGCTAGTAAAATACTACTTAATATTTTGTCAGGATAAAATATTAAAAATCGCCTTAAATTTGTTAATAGCATACTCAATCAAGGTGTATTGAGAAGTTGCTATAAACTCACCCAACAGATAATCCGAGTCTAAATTCAATTAATCTAACAGCTTAATAACCATCTCATGAAGCTGAAGCTGGTCTTTTATGGAATTAGTGGGACTGAAACTACTAGTAATGCAGAATTAGGTTATTAATTTTAGGTGAGATTACACAAACTTGTGTTGCGTTAAAAGATAAATTCTACTACTTTAGTTGTAAATATTTTAACTGTGTAAAGTTTACTAGGAAATTCTATTATTAGCTTGACACAGATGGTGGCAGTAGTAGAATCTACTCTTATTAAACGAAACATCAGGGGAATGACTTAGTTACTTGTGTGGAAGGTGATAGTTGCAGCACACTGTACTCTGCATCTACCGCATAAAACCATTCCGGGTTAGGATTATAACTTAGCGATGCCTAATTGGATATCGATATTGAGTTGTTGAATTTTATGGACCATAGTCCACAAGATGGCAGTATTAACCTCCTCTAAGCTGGTGAGGCAGTCTCCCAGCGCGGGGGAGACCATAGGAGGGAGGTATTATGCTCATGCAAGATGTTCGCAATTCACTTGGTGAGGTTGCTGACTTAAACCAACTCAAATGGGATTTGAATAATTTACAACCCGTTGATGTTGGCGAGTACATAACAGAATTACCCAAAAATCAGCGCGCGATCGCATTTCGGCTGCTCAACAAACCTCAAGCAATTGATGTTTTTGAATATCTACCTACTGATGTACAGGAAGAATTGATCAACTCTCTGCATGATGTGCAAGTAGTGCAACTTGTAGAAGCAATGAGTCCTGATGAACGAGCAGTATTATTTGACGAATTACCTGCTGGGGTAATCAAAAGGCTATTGCAGGAATTGAGTCCAGAACAAAGGCAAGCAACAGCAACAATTCTTGGTTATCCCGAAGGCACAGCTGGACGTGTAATGACAACAGAATATGTGCGGTTGCGAGAAGGATTAACTGTAGGCGAAGCCTTGAGCAAAATCCGCCGTCAGGACGAAGATAAAGAGACAATTTACTATGCATACGTCACAGATGATAACCGCACTTTGGTGAGAGTGGTTTCACTGCGCCAATTGTTGTTTACCTTTCCCGATGTCTTAATTAGAGATATTGCCAGCGATCGCGTCATTAAAGTCAGAACTGAAACTTCCCAAGAAGAAGTTGCTCAAATTATGAAGCGCTATGACTTAATCGCTATCCCTGTGGTTGACCGGGAAGACCGATTGGTTGGCATCATCACAATTGATGATGTAATGGATATTTTGGAGGAAGAAGCAACAGAAGATATTCAAAAATTAGCGGGTGTCAGTGGCGATGAAGCAGCTTTATCTTCTCCGCAAATCACTATTCGCAAACGCTTGCCTTGGCTATTAGGAATTATGGCATTGTATATTGGCGCAGCCAGCGCGATCGCTCCTTTCCAATCTGTAATTGCCGCAGTGCCAGTTTTAGCTGTGATCATGCCGATTTTCTCTAATACTGGTGGTACTGTCGGGATTCAAGCATTAACGGTAACAATCCGGGGTTTGGGTGTTGGTGAAGTTACACCTAAAGACACTCTCAAAATACTCCGTAAAGAACTTTTTGCAGGGTTAGGCACAGCGTTAGCTTTATCCATTACCATGATTATGCTTTCGTTGATTTGGGCGCAACCTCAAGAACGCTGGGTAGCTTTAGTTGCAGGGCTTGTAATGGCAACCAATACAATTGTGGCTGTTACGCTTGGCACTTTACTGCCAATGGGTTTGAAGCGGTTGAAGCTAGATCCCGCCTTAGTTAGTGGGCCGTTAGTAACGACAATGTTAGATACGATTGGGTTTTTAACGTTCCTATCTCTAATTTCTCTGGCTTTGAAAGTCTTGCATTTACCAACTTAAGTTTCTTCCTGAAGTTAATCTAAAAACTAGTATTTTTTACTCAAAACTCAGGACTCAGAACTCAGCACTTTTTTAAGTCAGCTATTTTGATAGAAGGCAGCTGGTATCATTAGCTCTGCATATGTAAATTAAAAGGCCTAGAGATTACTCAGTCGTGTCTCTACGTAAAACATTGATAGCTATTTATGCCTACTGCTACCTGGAATCGCCATCACATTCTCTCCCTCGCAGACTTTTCTGCTGTTGAATACGATGCTGTTTTGCAAACTGCTGCCAGTTTTCAAGAAGTACTATCACGGCGGACAAAGAAAGTACCAACCTTGCAGGGACAGGTGGTGGCGAATTTATTTTTTGAATCGTCTACCCGCACTCGTAGCAGTTTTGAACTCGCTGCTAAACGCCTAAGTGCGGATACGCTGAACTTTGCCGCAGCAACTTCTTCTATGACGAAGGGAGAAACAATTCTCGATACGGCAAAGACTTATTTAGCGATGGGAACTGATATTATGGTGATTCGCCATCGGGAAGCAGGAGTACCGAATGCGATCGCTCAGGAAATGGATCGTCTGGGTGTAAGGGTGTGTGTTCTGAATGCTGGCGATGGTCAACATGAGCATCCTTCCCAAGCACTGCTAGACTTATTTACCATCTGTACTCTCATTGACCCAACTCGCCCCCGCATAGAATTATTAAAAGGTAAAAAGATTGCGATTGTTGGGGATATTCTGCATTCTCGTGTAGCGCGATCGAATATTTGGAGTTTAACTGCAAGTGGTGCAGAAGTGCATTTAGCAGCGCCACCAACTCTCTTACCCAAATTATTTGCCGAGTATTTCTCTGAAGAGACAGCAGGAGAATTTCAGCCCTCAATCCCCAAGCGTCAGTTATTTTTACATTGGCAGCTTGAACCTGCATTGCGTGATGCAGATTTTGTGATGACTTTGCGCCTGCAAAAGGAACGCATGACTGCTCATTTGCTGCCCAGTTTACGAGAATATCATCAATTATTTGGCATTACACGCGCTAAACTGCAACTTTGCAAGCCTAACGTCAAAGTTTTGCATCCAGGCCCAGTCAACCGTGGTGTCGAAATTAGCTCTGATTTGATGGATGACCCAGAATTTAGCCTCATTCAAGCCCAAGTTACTAGTGGTGTAGCTGTACGCATGGCATTGCTGTATTTGATTGGTAGTGGCAAAGTTTAAGGAATTCTACAAAAAATTACCTTAGTTACAGTCGCCAGAGGTCATCTACCATATTCACATTGCAACAATTAGTTAGACTTCATATATTGAGCGACTTAGTGGTGCGAAACCTCCAAGACTATAAGGGCTATTTCAAGTATCCGTTGACTGTATGCCTATTCAACCGAATTCAGGTGGAAACGAAACGAATTGGCTGTCCGCGCATAGTACCTTTTCCAGCGGTGGAGAAATGGGTGCGCTCATGCGTACTATCGACTGGGGTAAAACTCCTGTTGGCCCTGTTGAGAGTTGGCCTGGGAGTTTAAAGACTGCCATCCGCATCCTGCTTGAATGTCGGCTGCCCATGTACATTGCTTGGGGGAAAGAATTCACACAGTTTTATAACGATGCTTATCGTCCGATTCTAGGTAATAAGCACCCGGCAGCTATGGGGATTAGTGCCCAGGAAACCTGGATAGAAATTTGGAACACGATAGGCCCTATGTGGGCAGAAGTGTGGCAAGGCAAGTCATTTGGGTTTGATAATTTCAAGCTTACTATTGAGCGCTTTGGCTATCGAGAGGATTGCTACTTCAATTTTTCTTATAGTCCTGTTCCAGATGATGTCGGTAACGTCGCCGGAGTTTTAGTCACGTTTATTGAGACTACCCAAACAGTCCTCACCCAGAAACAGTTGCAAGCTAATGCGGATCAGCTAGCGCGAATTTTTGAAAATGCACCCGTTGGTATTACCGTATTGCGAGGACTCGAGCTCGTCTATGAGTTTGCTAATGACCGTTATTTAGAATTGGTCGATCATAGACCCGTTATGGGTAAGCCACTCCGCGTAGCTTTACCTGAACTTGCTGGTCAGGGCATCTATGAACTGCTAGAGCAAGCATACACAACGGGTATACCATACGTCGGCAGACCGCAGATGATGTTGTATCGCGGACAGCCACCGACGCTTCAGGAGTGTTCTTTCGAGGTAGTTTATCAGCCGCTTGCGGATGAGCAAGGAAAGATAGACGGCATCGTTGTGATTGCCTTTGAGGTCACAGAAATCGTCAATGCAAAGCGTGAGGCTGAGTTGGCAAACCGAGCTAAAGACGAATTCCTGGCGATGCTCGGACACGAACTGAGAAATCCACTTGCACCGATAGTGACCGCCTTAAACCTGATGCGACGGCGGGGTATCTTGGAGGTGGACAAGGAACGTACAGTTATTGAGCGGCAAGTGCGCCACCTTGTCGGTCTGGTTGACGATCTACTTGATGTATCGCGCCTAGCGCAGGGCAAACTCACGCTCAAGAAGGAACGCTTTGAATTAGCCCAGGCAATTGCGGCAGCGGTCGAGCAATGCAGCCCCTTGCTTGAACAACAGCACCACAAGCTCAATATCCAGGTTGCTAGCACGGGTCTAATTGTTGAAGCAGATCCTAGACGATTGGCGCAAGTCATTGCCAACTTGCTTAATAATGCCGCCAAGTATACCGAGCCAGGTGGGGACATTGCGATCGCAGCCGCGTCCGTCAAAGACGAAGTATTGCTGCGCGTGAGCGATACTGGCAAGGGTATTCCCCCCGATCTCCTGCCCAGAGTATTCGATGTGTTTTACCAGGAGCAGCAATCTTTTGATAGATCACAGGGAGGTCTCGGCCTGGGGCTGGCGATCGTGAAAAATCTTGTGGCGCTACATGGAGGGCGAGTATCGGCAGCAAGTGCGGGCAGAGGCTGTGGCAGCGAATTCACGGTCTGGCTGCCCTTAGCGGCTGAAGCTTTGCATAACGAGGAAAAGCTTGAAACAATCTGTAATCCAACCCAACACAATCAACGCCGTATATTAATCGTTGATGACAATGTGGATGGAGCCGAGATGCTGGCGACCTTACTTAGTTTTTATGGTCATATAATCCGAGTTGCCCACGACGGGCCGGAAGGTCTTGAAGCTGCGCGGTCTTTTCTCCCAGATATCGCAGTCCTCGATATTGGACTCCCCGCGATGGATGGCTATGAACTCGCTCGCCGCATCCGACAGTTGCCAGGGTTGAGTGAGATCAGACTTTTGGCGGTCAGCGGGTACGGCCAGCAAGAAGACCGCAAGCGTTCCCGTGAGGCTGGCTTCGATGTGCATTTGGTCAAGCCAGTCGATATTGATGAGTTAAACGCCAGCTTGTCCGAGGAGTAACCTTGAGTAGAAGCCCGTTTGTCATTCTCTTATTGACAAAATATTTATTTCGATTATTCTAGAAATATGGCAGTAAATCATGAAGATACGGCTCGTTATGCAGATATCTTTGCTGCACTAGGGTCGGAGCCACGGCTGGAAATTATGCGGTTGCTGTTTGCAGCTTATCCAGAGGGAATGATTGTAGGGGAGATTCAGGAAAAGCTAAAGATTCCGAACTCAACCTTATCGCACCATTTAGAAAAGCTACGGATTGAGGGGTTAGTTAATAGCCGAAAAGAGAAGCAATTTTTGTGGTACTCAGCGAATGCGGAGACTATGGAAGATTTGCTGGCTTTTTTATACACAGGAAGAACTAAAGGCGATCGCTCCCTTGATCCGATCAATAATACTTATACGGGGGAAGGCTTTATGTTTGAAAGATTTTTTGAGTCCATCTTAGATAGACTATTGGGATTTATGCCTCAAAGATTTTATCTGAGAGGTTATGAAAAATTCACTCAAAAAGCCATTACAGTCATCACTTTGGCTCAAGGAGAATCTCGTCGTCTAGGACATAAATATCTTGGAACAGAACAACTGTTGCTGGGACTGTTAGCTGAAGGTAATAGTATTGCATCACAATTTCTCGGCTCTGTAGGTGTGAACTTAGAAACCGCTCAGATTGAAGTGCAAAAAATTATCGGTAGAGGTAAAGGATTAACGCCTGTGGATATTCCCTTCACATCAAGAGCCAAGCGGGTCTTAGAACTATCGGTAGAAGAGTCTCAGCAGTTAGGACATAACGAAATTGGTACAGAGCATCTATTATTAGGTATCCTCGGCGAAGGAGCGGGAGCTATAGAACAGGGAGTAGCAATTAAAGTTTTGCAAAATCTTAGCGTAGATATAATTTCACTGGAACAACGACTGCGAACAGCTTTAACTTAGAATGATGGGCTATTTTGGCTTCGTGCAGAGGTATTTATCTCTGCCATACATCCTATCTATATGCTTTTTACTCCAAAATTTATAACTTTTGGTTTTACAAAAAAAATCTCAAGGTAGATATTTAATTTTTACTGAGATAGATATTTAATCTTTAACTTTTAAGTTTTAATAGCAACTTTCGCTTTCTAACCAAAAAATTTCTGTTATACAAAGTATCGAATTCCCTTGTTATAACTCAGTTAGGAGTACTTAGAACTAACTTAATTCGTGAATTCCCCCGATTGTATGAGGACAGGATTCTGAAATTTGCGACAATGGAATTGTAGAAGTAAATTAGATCGGTGCAAATAAATATAAATATCCAAAGTCAAGAATTTGCAACCCAAAGTCCCTATTTGAATAGTGTTTGACTATCGGCTAGTGAATCATTGCTTGGATTTTTGTCAACCTACTTAGTCAATAACTTCTAAAAGTTTGGGAGAGAATAAATATGAAACCGATATTTTTGACAGCAGCCGCTTTACTCAGTACGCTATCTTTAGCTGTTTCTATTCCCACTCAAGCTGCTGAAAACCAAGCGCAAGTAAAGCGCTTACTAGAAACTAGAGTATGTTCTGGATGTGATTTAAGAGGTGTAAATCTCAGCGGCGCTCACTTAATTGGTGCTGATTTGAGAAATGCTAATTTAAAAGGTGCTAATTTAAAAGGCGCTAATTTAGAAGGTGCTGATTTAGAAGGTGCTAATTTGGAGGCTGCTAATTTAACAGATGTCTTAGCCAGTGGTACTACCTTCAATAATGCTAATCTTACTAATGCTAATTTAAGCGATGCTAATTTACATAACGCTCAAGTAGATGGTGCCGTGATGATTGGAACCAATCTCAGTGGTGCTGATGGATTTGATATCAATCTTGGTGTTGGCGGTGGAGAATGAGAGTCAAGAGTTATGAATTAGGAGTTTATAAGTGAAAACTCTAATTTATAACTCCTAACTCTTAAGTTTTATTCCCCAGTAATCGATAGTTCATTAACCCAGATTCTCGGACAAACTCCTCCTGGTGTTAACTCTACTTCTTTTTCTACACAGATAATCGACTTGAGGAGTTCTAGGAAATCGCCAGCAACTGTTGCTGATTCAATACTCGTCTTGACACCTTTGTTAATCAACCAACCATCAAAGGGTAAAGAAAACGAGCCTTGCAAAGCCTTAACTCCGGCATGGAGAGCTTGTAAATCATCAATCAAAATTACATTTTCAGCAGTTTCCAAACTTAATTCTTGTTCAGGATCTGCGGCTCTGAAGACATGATAAAAGTTAGGGCTAATACTGACTTTTGCGCCAATACTTGCATTCCCTGTTGGCTGGGTATTCATTCGTTTGGCAGTTCCTGCACTGTGAAGAAAGCTGCTTAACACACCTTTTTCAATTAAGGAAACCTGACGCGTAGGAGTTCCTTCACCATCAAATGTTTCTGCACCTACGTTAGCTGGATGTAGTGCATCATCAACTACTGAAAGGAGAGGGGAAGCAATTTGCTTACCTAAATCACCAGGAGTAGATAAGCTTTGGTTATCCAGAATACTTTGAGCATTGAACAAATTAGAAAAAGCACCCAAGAGACTTAAGAAAGCTTCTGGTGAGAACACAACTAAATATTTGCCAGTCTTGACTTTTTCATAGTTCAAGTGGCTGATGGTTTTCTCAGCAGTTTCTTGGATACAAGCGTTAATATCTAGATTATCTAAACTGCGGTTAATTCTAAAAGCGCCAGCACTACGCGGTTTTTTCCCTTCTTCTTCAGTTTTGCTGTAAAGATATACCGATGCTAAAGAGTGAGATTCTGTTCTAACTGCACCCTCACTATTAAGATAAAATCGATCAATATCTCGTTGCGCCAAGCCGTTGTAAGGAACTCCTTTAATCGCTGGGTGTGCTGATAGTAGTTCTTTTTCAGCTACTATTAACTTTTCTATGAGTTCAGCAACAGGTGCTTGGGGTGCTTTATCGTGAGGGATATTAGGGATAGGAATAGTCGCTTCCGGACTAAAATCGGGAACATTTTCTTTTACACCAAAAAAACTAGCTTCGTAAGCAGTTTTCAAAGCTAATTCTAATCCCTTGGGGTCTACATCTGTGGTGCTGGTCACACCCATTGTATTGTCTTCATTCCAGACCCGAACTGTAACACCAGAGCGATTAGAGGCTTTAACTTGTTTTGGCTCACCTTGATCTACTTGTACGCTAGTTTCATCTACCGTTGAGCCATAAATGTCAAATTTCTTAATGCCAAGCTTGTCAGCATTATCCTTGGCATAACTGGCAATTTCTTGGATATTTGGCATAGTTAATTTTGGATTTTGGATTTTAAACTGCTGATGGGTGCAGATGAATGCGGATGGATAATATCTTTATCTGTGGCTCTAATAAATTGTTATTACTCCTGTCTCACTGCAAGAATACCTCAATTTTTCTCTGACGAACCGCAAAGACGAGCCAGTGCGTTGGGCGGCTCCGCCGACTTGAAGCAACTGGCGTGCAAAGGACACGAAGAAGAGAAGAAATAAGTAATTTTATAGCGAGAAAGGAGTAGCTGTTAGCGTCCGCCTACGGTAATAGAATCAACCTTGATATGTGGTTGTCCTACTGTGGTGTAGATACTGCCACTGACGGAACCACAGAATCCTGGTGCAAGTTCTAAATCTTGAGAACACATGGAAATTTTATTCATAATTTCCTTAGCTTCACCAATTAGAATTGCTCCTTTTAAAGGCTTGGTAATTTTGCCATTTTCAATCAAGTAAGCTTCATCCACACCAAAGTTAAATTGACCTGTAGCACCAACACTACCACCGCCCATTTTTTTGCAGTAAATACCTTTATCAATGGAGGCAAATAAATCATCAATGCTGTATTCACCGGAATCGATATAAGTATTACGCATCCGGCTAGCAGCAGCAAAGGTATAATTTTGGCGGCGTCCACTGCCTGTTCTGGGGTGTCCGGTGCGCCAAGAACCAGTTCTGTCTGCTAAAAAGTTCTTGAGAACGCCTTTTTCAATCAATAGGGTTCTTTGAGCAGGCATACCTTCGTCATCCATGTCAATTGTCCCGAAGGCATTCTCGGCTCGTCCTTCATCCCAAGCTGTGAGGCTTTCGTGGGCAATTTTCTCGCCTTTTTTATCAGCAAAGGGAGAAGTATTACGTTCAATTTGAGTAGTTTCTAAAAGGTGTCCGCAAGCTTCGTGGAAGATTACCCCGCCAAAGTGATTGGCCATGATAATGGGATAAGTACCTGACTCTACATAATCTGCGTAGAGCATCTTACCAGCGGATTCGGCTATGTGTTCGGCAGCTTGTTGATAATCCCAGGTTCTGAGGAAGTTGGCATCGCTAGTATTGCCAGCACGTTCACCGATGGATGCACGATTAGCCCCATCTGCACAGAGAAGGTTAAATCCTACTGACTGAGTGAGGCGAATGTCACGGGCAAAAGTACCATCGCTGGCGGCGACTAAAACTTCTTGCCAATCCCGGAAATAGGTAGCACGGCGGGATTGCACATGGCTGGCTTTTCTCTGCAATTGGGCAGTACCATCAAGTAGGACTTCTCCCATTTCTCTGATGGAGCTACACACAGGTAACCAACCATCTTTACCTCTTTTTGTGGCGTAGTCTCTCAGTAATTCTAGATTGATTTCTGGGATGAAAGCGTTAGGTGCAGGTAATTGCAATCCTAAGATAGAAAGACCTTTTTCTAAGGCTGCTTTCAACCCGGAAAATGAAAGGTTATTGGTGCTGACGTAGCAATCGGCTTTGCCGCGAAATACTCTAACTCCCGCACCTGTAGCTAGGCTTGGTGAAATACTGGTAATAGCGTCATCCTCGGCAAGGCAACTGATATAGTTGCGACGCTCTAAATAAAATTCGATGAAGTCGGCTCCAGCGGCACGTCCTAGCCCTAGAAGGGTAGCCAAAGGAGCTTCCCAAGTATCATCGAATCGTTCCGATGTGGAGGAGTATTGCAGGGTGGGGAGTTGATTTGAGAGAAGTAGCGTACTTGTAAGCATGGATAGCCTCGTCTGCTGGCGTATTCAGAGATTTGACTGAAAAATCCTGGTGTGTTTAGTCTAACAAATCGGTGAAAGCCGCAGTCCGCAGTTGGGCTGTAGGGGTTTCCTCACCTGGAAATTTTAAACCCTGACTCTAAGTAACAGTGGTAACAAAACTTAGATAGCGATCGCCATCATGCACAAGTAGAGATAAAATATAGGTTACTAATATAATGAACTAGTTTGTATTCAAAAATTGCGCGATCGCAAACTCTAAGGAGATTCGTAGCTACGAATATGATCGCTAATCCTCAGCCAAAACCTAGAAGGGTAATTATTTAGGAGATATTTTCTAATCGCTATAAATTTTGAAGGGAGCGATCGCCTTTGGCGCTGCGCTCCGCGCAATCGCTGTTGCTTAAAAGATGTACCTTAACAATTTTAATAAAACTGTTTCCAAATGTCTTTGACCTGAATACGTAGGTTTGGCAACAATACTTAACCTATGTTTGGTAGATGACACATCAATACCTACGTATAGCTAGTTCGTCAAAGTTGCGCTCAGAAAAACATTAATTCGGCACAGCGAATCTCATCTGGTTTTTCATAGTTGTTTCCTGACAGCATTAGTAATTGGCATTGATTATTTTGCCAACAGTTTATTAGTAGTGAAAAGCACAACAATTAACAGTAATGACTGGATCTGCCACGGTGCTAAAATTAAACTCAAAATGAAGCAGACACATCCAAAAACACCAGCGATGTATGCTATTTCGTCAGTAGTTTGTTTAACTAAATAGCCAGTTATTAAAGCTGTACAAAGTGGAACTAAAAAAAACAAAGCCATTCTAACTAACCTCTGAAATCAGAGTTATAACGTTGCTATAAACAGATGCAAACTGTTTTGGGCATTGTAGTTAATTTTACATCCCAGTTGGAACTACTCACAACGGGCTATGTAGAATAACGGTAGTAAAAATCAAGATTTTATAATCATCTGGTAAATTAGCTTAACACTTTACGCTTGCATTGGGATAAGGATTTAGCATATTACCTTGAGAGTAACGTTTTCAACTTAGTCACCCGATGCTGAACATTGCTCAACTACTGGCAACTGAATTAGACCTCAAACCTTATCAGGTGCAAAATGCGCTGGAACTTTTCGCTGAGGGTGCGACAATTCCTTTTATCGCACGTTACCGTAAAGAGCGCACCGGCGAAATGGATGAAGTCCAGCTACGCGACCTATCCGATAGGTATACCTACTTAAGCGAACTGGAAGAGCGAAAAGCAACGATTATAAAGGCGATCGCTACACAAGGTAAACTCACTGATGAACTCAATGAGAAAATCACATCCTGTTTACAAAAAACTGAGCTTGAGGATTTATACTTACCCTATCGACCAAAGCGGCGTACTCGCGCTACAATCGCCAGAGAAAAAGGATTAGAACCACTGGCAGAGTTTATCAAGTCGCTAAATGTCAAAAGTCCTGGATCGGCTTCATTAGAGGCGGAAGCAGCCAAGTATATTTCAGATCAAGGAGTCAAGTCTTCAGAAGAGGCGCTGAAAGGTGCTGCTGACATCTTAGCGGAGGAAGTGGCAGAAACAGCAGAGCTACGTGCATATATCCGCGATTATCTTTTAGAGTCGGGGGTATTCATCTCTCGGATTAAAGATGAACATCCTGAAGGAACGACGAAATTTGAGATGTACCGCAACTATCAAGCTAAGGTGAAAAGCATTGCACCCCATAATATTTTGGCCTTGTGTCGCGGTGAAGCGGAGGGAGTGTTAACCTTTGAAATTGCTTTTGATGAGGATGTCGTACTTTCCTATTTAGAGTCCCAAGAAATTAAAACCAAAGTCCGCGCTATTCGAGATTTTTATCAAGCAATGCTGAAGGATGCATTTAACCGCTTGATGAAAACTTCTCTGATGGGGGAGGTAATTGCTGAGAAGAAAACCTACGCTGATTTTGAATCCATCAAAACCTTTGAAACTAATTTGCGGGAGTTGCTACTATCTGCACCTGCAGGTATGAAACCAACCTTGGCAATAGATCCTGGGTTTAGAACTGGGTGTAAAGTAGCAGTAATCGACCAAACAGGGAAATTTTTAGAATACCAGGCGGTATTTCCCCACCAAGCGGCTGAACAACGCACTAAAGCTGCACAAACAATCAAAAATCTGATTGAAAAGTACAAAATTGAGTTAATTGCTATTGGTAACGGTACAGCTTCCCGCGAGACTGAAGAGTTTGTCTCGCAAGTACTACAAGCTATAGAACGCAAACCGACAAAGGTAATGGTAAATGAGTCTGGTGCATCTATATATTCTGCCAGCAAAGTTGCATTGGAAGAGTTTCCCGATTTAGATATTACCGTGCGCGGTGCGATTAGTATTGGTCGCCGTTTGCAAGATCCCCTAGCGGAACTGGTGAAAATCGATCCCAAATCAATTGGCGTGGGACAATACCAGCATGACGTTGACCAAAAGTTGCTGAAGAAAAAGTTGGATGAAACTGTAGAAAGCTGCGTCAACTATGTAGGTGTGGATTTGAACACCGCTTCTAAGGAACTTTTGACCTTTGTTTCGGGAATTACACCAACAGTTGCCAATAACATTGTTGCCTATCGGAACCAGTACGGAGCTTTTAAAAATCGTCGTCAACTCTTAAAAGTACCGAAGTTGGGGCCAAAAGCGTTTGAACAAGCAGCCGGTTTTCTGCGGATTCGCAACGGTGAAAATCCTTTAGATAATACCGCAGTGCATCCAGAAAGTTACTCTTTAGTAGAAGCGATCGCATCCGATTTAAGTGTGCCATTAAATCAGGTGACACAAATTGCCGAAAAACTTAAAAAGACCAACTTGAAAAAATATGTCACCGATAGCGTAGGCGAACCCACACTGCGCGACATCCTCAGCGAACTAGAAAAACCAGGCAGAGATCCCCGTGCTGAGTTTAAATATGCCACCTTCAAAGAGGGAATTACAGAAATTAAGGATTTGCAGGTAGGAATGGAATTAGAAGGTATCATCACGAACGTCGCCAACTTCGGTGCATTTGTTGATATTGGTGTGCATCAGGATGGCTTAGTACATATCTCCCAACTTGCTGACAGATTTGTAGATGATCCAAAGAAAATTGTTAAAGTTGGGCAAGTCGTGAAGGTACGGGTACTAGAAATTAATGAGAAGCTGAAGCGGATTAGTTTGTCGATGAAATCACTTAGACAGTAAATATAATGTCTTCACTCTGCAAAAGAGGCGACTATAGAAACAAAGCCTGCGTAGGTAGGCTTTGCTCATATAGCGATACCCTATAGAGTATTTAATACTTCGCGTGAAACTTCCCCAAAAGTAGAAAATAACAACAGTTAACTCTTGTATCCGTAATCACAGATGGTAGTTTATCAAGTTCGACTCATCAATCCTGCAATCGGGTTAGATCGCACCATTGAAGTACCAGATGATCAATATATCCTCGATATAGCAGAAGACTTTGGTATCCGCCTTCCCTCTGGGTGTAAACAAGGCGAATGTTCTGCTTGTGTTGCTAAACTTATCAGTGGTGAAGTTGATCAAAGTGAGCAAAAGTTTCTTAGTCCCAAGGAAATTCAAGCTAGTTATGTTATCACTTGTGTGACTTACCCGGTATCTGATTGCACCTTAGAAACCCATCAAGAACAAGTCTTATATAAATCGTCGCTTTACTACAAGCAATAAATTTTAGGAATTTGATATCTCTCAATATCAAATTCCATCAGGGTGATGAAATGGCAATATCAAGCAGCCTAAAAATTTAAGATTTTCTTTATAAAGAACTTCTCAAGCTCTCACAATAAAAGATGAAATAGTAAAATTAAAAACTAATTTTTCAGCTTGCTCATTTCTCAGCCAAATGGTAGAAGCAGAATCTACCCTGCTATTGAGGTTCAGACAGATTGAATAGGTAAAAATAGTATAAATAAGTTCACTCGTTCGAGAATCTGTTTCTGAGGTAAAAATAATGTTGGGACCCTTGTTAACAGCAATAGCTACAGCTTTGAGCCTGCTAATAGTTGATTTAGTTGTTCCAGGCGTTAATATTGCTAATTTTCCCGCTGCTATGATCGCAGCGTTAGTTATTGGTTTAATCAATGGTTCAGTAAAACCAATTCTTTCTACCTTATCTTTACCACTTAATTTCTTAAGCTTTGGAGCATTTTCGCTAGTTGTTAACGGTATTTGTTTCGCATTAGCAGCAGCGCTAGTTCCGGGCTTTTCAGCTAGGGGAATTATTGCTTTCCTTCTTGGGCCAGTGATTCTATCTTTTGCTAACACCTTCATTAACAACTACTTTGTTGAAAAAAATCTGGCTTTAGGCAGTGGAGATGTTAATAACAAGGGAGAATTACCTTCCAGCTAAATAACATTCAGGGTATAGATACTAGTTCCATTATGTATCTGTGCTAAATATCAGTCGTCGAATAAATATAATTCTTTAGGTGGATTTTATAATTCGGTGACCTTCATACAAATGTAAGTAAACCAATCAAACATTAGAATCGAAACCATGAAATTAACCCGTTTGCTTCTTGGCCTGTTGTTACCTCCGGTAGGAGTTTTTCTAGAAGTTGGTTTTGGCCCAACACTGTTCATCAATATTTTGCTCACACTGTTAGGTTGGCTTCCTGGCAGCATTCATGCAGTTTGGGTTATTGCCAAACATGAAGAGCAACTTAGAAGCTATTAAGTTTAGTTCCATAACTCCTCTTAAGCAAGACTTAATAGGGTGGTAATAACCATCCTATTTTTATTAGGTTTGATGAAAATATAACGACAGATTTAGTTCAAGATCAACTAATCATTAAGAGTTGATGTGGTAAGTAGAACAACGTTAAAAAGAATGAAAATAACCTGCTCTTCTTCCCGTATCAATACATAATAAAAATTAAGACCTCTCATAAAAAAAGAGAGGTCTTAATTTAGTTGAATTATTTATCTGTGGGTATCAAGAACCTAGAAAGAAAGAGACTTTAGAAACTATCTTCTAGGATTAATCGGTTGCTTATCACTGTGGTCTTTGTCTTTAAACCAGTCAGATGCTGTTAGCAGTAACTCTCGTAAAGATTGTTTTAGCTGGCGTTCTCTTCTAGCGATCGCACCTCCTGCTTCACCCAGTTTTTCATCGAGTTGCGATCGCTTCTGTTCTACTTGTATAGCCAGATTTTCTGCTTGGGGACGAGTTTTATCATACCAGTTTTTAGCTTCATCAAGGTAATTTTTTACCTCTTCAGAACGTCCACCGTAGCGTGCAGCTAAGTTAGCTCGCACAATAGCTAGTTGCGCTTGCAGTTGAGCATAACGTTTCTTCAGCAAGGCTGCTTCTTCACTATCTTTGATGGAATTGATAGCAGAGTCAATGACAGTTTTATTACTAGGTGACGTTTGATGATCTGTCTCTTCAATTTCTGCCAAAATTACATCCACATCTTGTTGAAGTTGTTCCTCTTCGCTATCTAGTTGAGCCTGTAGCTTTTGAAGTTCTGTCTGGGTTTTAATAATATTTTCATGTCTTTTGCTATTAACGCCTTCCAGCGCTCCTTCAATTGAAGCTGTCACTTCTTCTTTGATTTCGCTACCTTTTTCTTGGACGTTTTCAATTACCGCAGAAACAGCATCTCTAACAATGCTACGTAGTTCGGTAGAACCTGCTTTAAACTCAGAAGCTACCTGAGAAACTGCGGCTTTAACAATTTCTCGAATCCTGTCAGTTCTTAATTGCCCAGTTTCTTTAGCTTGTTGCAAGTCTGCTTGAATTTTCTCTTTGATATTGTTAGCCATGTTCAATTCTTGGTATTTAACTAATTTGGATATAATTTTCAAGACTCGCTCCTCTATTGCTATTATGTACCAGCCTTTTTGGGTAAGGTACTTCCTTTAGATAGAAAATCACTGCAATTGGACTTACTTTATCCTTCTGTTTCGCTGATATAGCTGTTAATGTGTAATCTATTTACACTTTGTGAGATGATTAATATTTATTGGTACAAAATGAGAGTTTCTTATGTGGCAGGTAAATATTAGTTGTTCTGAAGAAGCTTGGAAACTTTCTGGGGCTGAATTTAAAGCGTTAGCAGATAAATACCAAGGTGATTGCATTACTTCTAAAAAGATGCCAGATGGCAGGCGAATTATGGGATATAAAATTGACGATGTTAGCGATGCTGAGTCATTTCAAGAAGAGTGTCAAAGATTTTCTGGTTTTATAGCAGACTTTGAATCTTTGTAGTATTAGTAAGGCAAAAGGCAGATGGCAGGAGGCATAAGGTAAGAAAGTTTATTAAATAAGTTTTGTTTGATTTGTAAGTGCAAACTTATTTTTATATGAATGTAAGATAATTTACTGACAAATAAATGAACTAAAGTTAGGAGACATAAAGTGAATAAATTAATACAAATAATATTAGTTTTGTTTTTAATATTTATAAATATTCTTACCCCGTCTGCTAGTGCAGCAGAGATAGATAACGGGGCACAAATATTCGAGATTCATTGTGCTGGTTGTCATGTGAATGGTGGTAATATTGTCAGACGAGGCAAGACTTTGAAGAAAAAAGCGCTCAAGAAATATGGTATGGATTCTTTAGAGGCGATCGCATCCATTGTTATCAACGGTAAAAGTAATATGCCAGCTTATAAAGACAGGTTCACTACACAGCAAATTCAAGATGTCGCTGCTTATGTTTTAGACCAAGCTGAAAAAGACTGGCGTTAAATAATTCAAAATCCAAAATTCACCCATTTAAAATGAATTTACCCACAGTAAGCCGTTTACAATTTACTCCTGATTTAAACATTTGCCGCATCTTAAATGGAATGTGGCAAGTGTCTGGTGGACACGGAGGTATTGATCCCAAAGCCGCCATTCAAGCTATGTTCAAATATGTGGATGCAGGTTTTACTACTTGGGATTTAGCAGACCACTATGGCCCCGCGGAAGATTTAATTGGTGAGTTTCGCCGTCAAGTAATTGCTACTCGTGGCAAAGAAGCGTTAGCTAATGTGCAAGCCTTTACAAAGTGGGTTCCACGTCCTGGCAGAATGACTAAAAAAATCGTTGAGGAGAATATTAATATTTCTCTGAGAAGAATGGATGTCGAATCATTAGATTTGATGCAGTTTCACTGGTGGGAATATCAAGATAAAAACTACCTTGATGCCCTTAAATATATGGCAGAACTGCAAACTGAGGGCAAAATTAAGCATTTGGCTTTGACTAACTTTGATACTGAACACCTAAAAATTATTGTTGACGCAGGCATCAAAATAGTTTCTAACCAAGTACAATTTTCGCTCGTTGACCGTCGTCCTGAAGTAAATATGATTCAGTTCTGCCAACAGCAGGACATCAAACTTTTGACTTACGGTACAGTTTGTGGCGGTTTGCTATCAGAAAAGTATTTGGGTAAACCAGAACCGCGAGGATTTGACCTAGCTACAGTCAGCTTGAAAAAATATAAAAATATGGTCGATGCTTGGGGCGGTTGGCAATTATTTCAAGAATTGCTTTCTACCCTCAAATCTATTGCCGATAAGCATGGAGTTAGCATTTCTAACGTAGCAATGCGTTATATCTTAGATAAGCCTGCTGTCGGGGGTGTGATTGTTGGTGCGAGGCTTGGCATATCTGAACATTTAGAAGATAACGCCAAAATATTTAGTTTTACCCTAGATGCTGAAGATTTAAATCAGATAGATGCAGTATCTCAACAGTCACGAGATTTGTATCAGTTAATCGGCGATTGTGGCGACGAATATCGGCGGTAAAATCTCTACCGCCTAGCCAGTGTCGGGATTTAAAAGTAGTTGAACAAATATATTTTCTGTCATCCTAAACATAAAGAAAATTGGTATGAACTCATCTTAATTCCCAAATTTAACGTGAGTTCGACGGCTTTTTTTGTTGCGAAATCGAGAGGGTATAGCTAAACTTCCCTTTTGATAGTTCGCCTACATAAAGTGAGTATTCTCCCGCTTGCCAATAACCAGAAAGTTCTGGTTTGCCTCCAGAGTAACTATCTGCCAAGACACAGAAGCGTCCTCCAGGCCCTTCAATCAGTAGCGTTGGCTGTCCTTGGCTTTCTACTGTTACTCGCAAGTAAGGCAATGACTCTGTAACTCGAATAACTTGATTGGGTGCAGCAGGAATATTACCACAGTTGCTTTGGATCGAACCTCCAGAATTACCATTAAAAACCATTGGATCTGGATTAAAATTCGGATTAATTAAGCTTGGAGGCGTCTTCGCCAAATTAACATTGGTAATCGCCAAGCTCATCGCTAAAGCCGTGGGAATAACCGTAAATAGTGTACGCATTTTCATCTCAACTTAATGCTTCCAGCTGATTTTAGAGCCATATATCTAAGTTTTGAGACGATAATCATACGTCTTTGTTCCAATATGTAAGGTATAAATTTATATTTTATCTGTAAATAACTATATAGCTAAATATAAAATAAGCATGAAGTCACAGATGCTAGAAACTTAAGAACAGACTCCACTTGCTAGCAAACTATAGACAGAAATTTGCAGTCTGACGTTTCTAAAGTCAATGTAGCAGGCAATGGCAACGCCAATATATTAGGGAATGTCCGGATTTGAAATTATTGATGATGAAATCCCTGCCATGAAGCTGTGTGAAAAATTTATCTGTGTATTTTATGTGTGTATATTTTAATCAAATAATCAAAATGATACGGAAGCTTACCAGCAACAAACGTGATTTTGTCTCATATAAAAATGCCCTGCAACACAGACATTAGCTAAAATCACAGACAAAACCGCTTAAAAGCTGAGGCAGAAAAAATTAATGAATCCTCAACCTGAAGAAGACTTGCAGCGTCGCCTCCAAAAGCTTGAGGCAGAGATTAATTCTCTGTCAGGAGAAATTACGCAGCCAGAAGAGAAAAGACAGACATCTCAGTCTGGTTTTGTAAGCTTAAACTCGCAGCTAACACGATTGCGAACCTGGTTTAACGGACTGTCTGGAACACGAAAGCTTGTATTTTTAGGCGTAACGGTACTATTAGGTTTTGCAATTTTGCAAGCAGTCTTGAAACTCGTTGCGTCTGCCATCAGTCTGGCACTGTTAGCAGTGTTAGTGTATCTTGGATACAAATTTTTTGTGTCTAATAGCTTCCAACATAAAAAATAAGCTATTTTAACCACGCCGGGAACGGCGTAGAAATAAAGTTAAAGGAAATTATGCAATGGCGACCCCACTTGTCAGGAGAAATGATAATCAATCTAGTCAGTCAAAAGGCCCGGAAAAAGCCAAATCAGCGCCCTTAGTAACTAGGCGCTTTAGCGCTTGGGTAGTGGAAATCACATTAGTGGTTACCAGTGGGTTAGTTCCTTTCGGTTTGGGCGTGTATGCCAATTCTAGAAGCGATCTCAATCGAGTGCCGCTCAACCCTATGCTGGTAGTAACAGAAAGAGCGATCGCCCGACCATTAGCTTTGCCTGTCAGCTATGGTATTCGTAACGTAGCATGGCCGACTAATATTTTATGGACGATAGCTTTATTCGCACCCATGACAATCTCGTCGTGGCAATTATATTTACTAGCTAAAACAGGTAGTACAATTCCCAAGCGTCGGTTTGGTGTGCGCGTTGTGAGCGAGCAAGGTAAACCGCCTGGTTTGGGAGCAGTTGTAGTCCGAGAAGGAATTGGTCGTTTGACTGTGCCCTTATCTGTAGCTTATCTTCTTTGGCGCTACAGTTTAGCCTTTCCTAACTTAGGAATTTTCACAGCTTTAGCTCTATTGATGGTGTTGGGAGAAAGCATCGGTTTACCATCACGGCAGGGGCGACGTGCAATTCACGATATTTTAGCAGGTACTTACACAATAGATGCTACTCGCCCTTTGCCATCGTTCCTCTCAGCTGGTAATAAGCAAAATCAGTCAAGTCAGAGCAGTAGCACTGAGCAATCACCAGAAGGAAATCAGGAAGTAGCGATCGCGCCAGAAACTAAACGGATGCTGAATCCCTTGACACTAATACGGCGTAATCCTAGTCTAGCCCTCATAGGAGCGGCATTAGTCAGCATGGCTGCTGTATTAGCAACTTTAGTAGGTACTCAAGTCTACATCCAAACTCAAGAAACCCAGCGTAAATCTCAGCAAATAAACAGCCAACAATTTCTTGAATTAGTAAAACAGCTCAACGCCAGCTCCGGTGCTACTGATGAAGAGCGGCGGAGTGCAATTATGGCTATGGGTACTCTCAATGATCCGCAAGCAATTCAATTTCTTGTAGATTTTCTAGTCAAGGAAACCAATCCTGCCTTAGTAGATACGACTCAACAAGCTTTAGCCAATGTTGGTGTTAAAGCCCTTCCTGAACTAAAAAATAAGAATCAGTTTCTCGCAGGTGAATTAGAATCTGTAAACAATAATGCACTTCAAGCACAGGAAGTACAACAAAAGCTAAAACTCAACCAAAAAGCCATTAATAAGATTCTGGCTGTTTACAGTGGTCAAAGCAACCGCATTGACCTAAGCCGCACTCAATTGGGGCCAAGTGGTTCTGGTGATAATTCCCTCTTCAACTTGGTATTAGATAATGTTGATTTATCTGGAATTAAGTTAAAGTCTGCAAATCTTAACCAAGCCAGTTTTCGGGGTAGTCGCTTTCGGAGCGCGGGTGAGGATGGACGTTGGGATACCTACGATGATGTGATTGCTGATTTGAGCCAGGTTCAGATGAAGCAAGCCAATCTGACTGATGCCAACCTCAGCCGAGTTTTGATGAATCGTAGCGACTTGAGCCGCTCTACTCTAAACAGAGCTAACTTATCCAATACACGTCTAATTGGCGCTAACCTTAGCAGCACACAGCTAGTAGGAGCCGATCTGCGTGGTGCAGTTTTGGAGAATGCCAGTTTGACAGGAGCAGATTTAGGTGATGCAAAATTGCACGAAGCCGATTTGTACGCTGCTCGTTTAGGTCGTGTAATAGCGATCGGTACACAAATGCCTCATGCCAATTTAATCAAAACAGATTGGCAAGGAGCAGACTTATCCGGTGCTGATTTAGAACGTGCCAATCTCAGCAATGCTAACTTGAGTGCGACTCGGCTCACTGGTGCAGTTTTACGCTCTGCTCAGATGGAAAATGTTAATTTGGAAAATGCTGATCTAAGCCTTGTAGATTTACGAGGGGCGAATGTAGCAGGCGCTAATTTTCGGGGTGCGGTTCTCTCACCTACTAAACAAGATCCAGCAGATCAATTTGTCCAAACACCATCCCAAGGCTCAGTATCTGCGGTAGTGCAAGGAGTTGATTTCTCTCAAGCCAAAAACTTAGATCCGAAACAACTGGCTTACATTTGTACTCAAGGAGGGATTCATCCCCGTTGCCCATAGCTAATTTGAGATTTTGCGGAAATTTGAGCCAGTCGCTTACTAGCAACGCTGGACTCACCGCAGTTGCAGTTTAGTAGTTCCAACATTTAAAATTGCTTGACTATTACCGATCACCAACAACAGGGATAACATAGGTATAGGTATTAAAAGAAACCTTTACAAACCACGATGGTGTGAGGAAACGGGTAATGAAGTATCTTCCGTCTTTGGTTGTACTCCTGGGGGCTGGTGCGATGTTGAGTGTTGGTATGAGCACTCAACCAGCACAAGCTCAAGTAGCCTATGGCAGTTATGTTGGTATAGGTCCAGTGGTTGGGCTTAGTGACGGCCCCCAGCTTGGTGGGGTTATTGCGTTTCGCTATAAGCTTTTAGAATCACCGATTTCTTTCCGCGCTCAAGCTTTAATAGCTGACAGTACAGCAATTGTACCTACAGTTTCTTACGATGTTCCCCTAAATTGGCAAACTGATATCTACTTAGGCGCTGGTTTGGCGTTGGCTAGTGGTGAGAACTCTTCGCCTGTAGGTAATAAAATCAGTTTTGCCTTGCAACCAGGAATTGATTACGTCGTACCCAATAGCAACACTGTTCTTTTTGGCAACGCCATTATTGCTTTTGATGCTTACCGTGATGGCAGTGGTACTGCTCTTTCCTTACAAGGTGGTGTAGGTTTGAGATTTTAATTAGTAAATATAGTGTAAAACTGAGATTCCCAAGTCTTTTAGGCATGGGATTTTTTATTGTTTATAGGTTTTGCAGAATGCTAGCAGCCTCTGTCTTAGATTGTTCTGGATAATAATATCTGTTTCCTGAATGGAGCTAGTGTATGATCAAACAAGTCATGCGGTTCTGGTGGGGATCAGCCACCAGAGGTAACGGGGAAAGTTCGGTGCAAATCCGGCGCTGTCCCGCAACTGTAAACCAGTTTAAGATTTTAGATTAGCGAACTAAGTAATCAAAATCCAAACTTGAGTAAGTCAGGATGCCCACCGAAGTTGGCTTAATTTGTTCTACACATCTGCGAGGTACAGATGACTACAGCCAATATTTCCACAATCAGTACTAGTAGTGATTCTTGCCATACTTTATTTGTTTGTAAAACCTGTGCTAGCGTTTGGCAAGATGGAAAACGTTTAGGTGAAAGTGGCGGTCAAAAACTACTACAACAGCTTCAAGGCCTTGCACAAAATTGGCATTTGCGAGATGAATTCCCAATTCAAGAAGTAGAATGCATGAGTGCTTGTAATCGTTCTTGTGTAGTCGCCTTTGCAGCATCAGGTAAAATTACGTATCTCTTCGGTGATTTAGCTGTTGATGACAGTGCATCTGCTGTTTTAGAATGTGCTAGTCAATATTACAGCAAACCTGATGGTCTCCTGCCTTGGTCAGAACGGCCGGAAGCACTGAAAAAAGGTATTTTGGCAAAGATTCCACCCATACCTCTAAATTAACCACTAGCTGACTGCGAATTTTGTGGTGGAGTACTTAGCTATGATGCGCGTTTTGATTTTGGGTGGGACAGGAGATGCAGCAGAACTAGCCGCCAGAGTTGCAACAATCGCAGGAATAGAGGCGATCACTTCTTTAGCAGGGCGTACCCGCCAACCATCAGTCCCATTGGGTGAGTTCAGGATTGGCGGATTTGGTGGTGTAGCTGGACTAGCTAGCTATCTTCGTCAAATGAAAATTAACTTACTCATTGATGCCACTCATCCCTTTGCTACTCAGATATCTTTCAATGCGTTTGCTGCTGCCACTGAAGTCGGTATACCTTATTTAATGTTGAGCCGCCCCCCTTGGCAAAAAGTGAGTAGCGATCGCTGGATCGAGGTTGACAGCATTGAAGCCGCAGCCGCAGCATTGCCAAACAAGGCACAGCGGGTATTTTTAACTGTTGGTAGGCAAGAACTCGCTGCTTTTGCTCACCTAGAAGGAATCTGGTTTTTAATGCGGATGATTGATCCTCCTGCTCCTAATACTTTGATACCATCGGGTTTGATATTGTGCGATCGTGGGCCTTTTGCCCTCAATAACGAGAGAGAAATTCTCCTTCAACATAATATTGATACCATAGTCAGCAAAAATAGTGGTGGTGACGCGACTTATGCCAAGATTATTGCAGCGCGAGAAATGGATTTACAGGTTGTAATGGTGAACCGTCCAGCTACACCATCAGGGAAACAAGTGACCAACGTTGAAGATGCTGTAGCTTGGTTGCTTAAGAAGTTACACAGTTAGTTGCTGAACTACACAATAGTAATTCAAACTAAATAAGATGAAAGTGTTAACCCTACCTGGAGGGACGCTACATGGTGACACAACAGCAACCACAGCAACCGTATACAAACGAAACTCCTCCAGCTTTGATTCCATCTTTGGAAAGTGGGGATAGATTGTCTCGCCACGAATTTGAGCGTCGCTATCAAGCTATGCCCAAACACAAGAAAGCTGAATTAATTGAAGGAGTGGTCTACTTGGCATCACCTTTACGTTTTGAACGTCATGCAGAACCACATGGAAAAATAGTTATTTGGTTGGGAAATTATCAAATTGCTACTCCAGGCATAAAGTTAGGCATTGAACCAACAATACGGCTAGATCAAGACAATTAACCACAACCGGATGGAGTCTTGTTAATTGATCAAAAGCTGGGGGGAAAATGGCGTTTAACAGAGGATGACTACATTGAAGGCGCACCAGAGTTAGTTGCAGAAATTGCCGCCAGCAGTGCAGCTTACGATTTGCATGACAAAAAAAAAGCTTATCGGCGCAATGGAATTCAAGAGTATATTGTTTGGCAGATTTTGGAAAATCGCCTGGATTGGTTCCGATTAAGTGAAAGTGAATATGTGCCTCTAGAACCAGATGCAGAGGGCATTGTGAAAAGTCAGGTAATGCCAGGATTATGGTTAGCGGTGTCGGCGTTGCTTGCAGGTGATATGCCTGAAGTTCTAGCTGTGTTGCAAGCAGGGCTGAATTCGCCAGAACATACAGAATTTGTGAAGCGGTTCTCCCAGTAAAAGTATGGGATTATCAGTGTAATCTTAATTACTTAAAAAATTTACCTTAACGCACACCCCCGGTAGAAGAATAATTTTCTGCGGCGGAGGAACATTTGTAAGAACCAAAATTCATGATTAAATCTCTAGCTGTAACGCAACTAGAGATTTTTTGTGCAAAGCGATTGCACCTATCGGAATTCTATCCTCTGTCGGTAGAACGCCCCATGCACGGCTGATTTGATTATCAACGCATACGTTATAAAGGATTACCTTTTTATGAATCCAAAGCAACTGAGCCACGAACTGCGTCAAGGAAAGAACCCAGACATGACCCGTCGGCGATGGATTATTGGCTTGTCTATGCTGGGAGGCTCGATGGGACAACTCGTCACACTCTACCAAACCGGGATTGTTAGCCACTTACCCGATCCGCCAGTACCGTTTTTTGACGCAGACCGCGTTGACGCATCTGACTACGCTTACAGCCGACTCAACTCACCCGATGGCCCGTTAATGGTAGCTAATTACGCTCTTACTGCTTGGCTGGCTTCAGCTGGTGGTCTGGATCGGGCACGGCGCAACCCGCTCATACCAATTGCAATGGGCATCAAGCTCGTGATCGACTCAGCTGTTGCCGCAGAACTGGCTCGTGAGGAGTGGGCTGAGAACAAAGCGTTTTGCGAGTACTGCCAAGTTGCGACAGTTTGCTCGTTAGCGTCATTGGTACTCGCGTTACCTGAGGTGACCAGCGCTATCCGCACCCTGCTCGGACGTGGCGATAAGAACACCGCAACAGGCGGCAGCACCGGTAGGACTTAAACCTAAATGGGCAAGGTTTTAAGGCAGTTTCTAAACTCAGTATTGAGGAGCTACTGCGTTGCGGTGAGGAGTGCGTTCGGTCGCCAGACTTGAAGCAACTGCGAACCCGTAGACGCGTTCGCGGAGCATTGCCGCAGGCTAGCGGCTTCTCGCAGAGTAGGGGAGTTGTCCCCGTTGTAGTAACTGGCGTTATTGAGTTCTGAGTAAAAAGTAAGGTTTTCTCCCCAATTCCTCAAGTCTTTTTGTGTCTTTTTCATCATCATGCATGAAAATTTTTT
>NZ_JCACKA010000087.1:15787-52207 GCF_059505145.1 Mojavia sp. | reverse complement strand
TATTTGCTTGTAATCATCAGAACGCCTTCTGTCGGTCATATAATTTTGAACTGCTAAATATTATGCTTGTCTTTATTTTCTCTCATGAAAACTCAAAAGCAAGACATTTTTTTATGTCTAATTTAAATGACAACTTGACAAAAAAAAATGACAAGCCTAGTATGAGGACATGGAGCAATGAGCGGCTGAAGAATAAGAAAAGGCAGACCACCCAAAAAGCTAGCTTTTATTTTTATTAGCTAGCTTTTAACCTCAAAAAAGGAATCCGAGGGTTTTTTGCCCCTCTCTTATTCAGTATATCTGCTTGCGCTAAATCCGCAACATAAGATAACTTATTTATCTTCCCTAATTTGCAATTTCATTTAACACAATCTTTATGTAAAAATTAGCATTTGTCCTGGGGCTAAAGTTTACTGAACAAACTAAACTATTCCAGGCTGGAATAGTCAGTCTACCTTTTTTCGGTTTTAAGCGCAGGACATTGCAATAATGGCAGCTTACCTAAGGTTTGAAATTATTTAAGGTATCGACTCGACCACAACTATGACTCAATTAACCTTTGACCAATTCATCCACCCTTTATCTGAGTTTCCCAAAATTGAGCTTCTCAATGGTGATGATGAGCCAATGTTAGATCTGTATACTATGGCAGGGCTGATACTTTACACTGCTTGTGCAAATAACAACTTGAGCGCCAAAGAGAATATATTAGAAGTATTAACAACTAACGCGGGATTGGTGGATGCCCAACAGTTGTTTGAGCGTTGTCAAATGGGTGATAGAGCCGCAATTTTACAAACCATTGCTTTTATAGTCTCAGGGCTGGAAACAAAGCTTGATATCCTGAAAGTTGCTTAAAAGCTTCAATTTATTGATGATGTTTTTTTGTCAAGTGCCTAAATATTTTAAAATTAAAAATTTTGTAAAGGCATTAAAAAGATTGTCGATAGTTAAAGCTAAACAAACCCATATTTCAAGAGCGATCACATTTAGTCTGAATTTTGCCTTAATCGGCGCTGAGGTTACCTTTTAACTCATTTTGAGCATTAAATCATTAGGTAGTTGCATCTATTCAATAACTAGTACTCGCTACTAGACATTCTTTTATGGATTTTTTGTAGCCCCTCTTTAAGAAAATTTTAATTAGTTTGTCATCTATATCGGTAGGAGGATGCTTTCAATTGCAGGTCGTTGAGACACTTGTAAAGCAAATAACCTCTTTGCCAATGACTAACCTAGTCCTGCACGAAGCTGTACAAAGTATTTTAGAAAAAAACAGCGATCCAGATGCTATATTTACAGCGATACTGCCAGTAGTTGGAGAAGTATTGCAGTGTGATCGCTGTTTTCTCTATCTAAGAAATCCTCAAACTAAGTTCGGACAAATCGGTTATTGCTGGCGGCGAAATCAAGACATTCCAGATATGAGAGAACCTGAGTGGAAATTAGAGCCAGCGTGGTTACCTCAGGTAGATCCCTTATTTGCTGCGGCACTCCAGACTGCACCTTCAATTTATGTTGAAGATGTAGAAACAGCAAGCCCAGAAGTTTTAAATAAAGACTTTGAGCGTGAGCATTTTGGACATCGGGCACTGATTCACGCTCACTTGTGTCAAGACCAGCAATTATGGGGAATTTTACAACCTTGTGTTTTTGGCCAGCAGCGAACTTGGTCAGAATCTGACCGTACTTTTATTACTCAACTTGAAAACAAACTAGCACCCTTAGCGGTTGCTTATGTCAAAGGGGCAACTGATTACTCAAGCTGACAATGGGTAAGGTAATTAATTAACATACGTAGAACCAAAAATTACCTTAAACTCAACATCCTTAATCGATAAATTAGTAATCACTCATAGATTTAAATTTTTAAACCTGAGACAACAATTCATATAGTTACCATCGAGTCAAAGCTCAGGTTTTAGTTAATAGCTAATACTAATACAAATAAAAATTATTTAAATTTTTTATTATTTCAATTTAACTATTAGTACATATGAAAGAAATAGTTACTTTTTTCTTTGGCTTAGGCTTTGTCTTCAATGCTAGCTTGTTTATTCCACAAGCCATAAGAATTATTAAAACTAGAAGTGCTAATAATATCTCTTTAATAACTTTCGTAGGCTTTAATCTTATTCAACTTAATAGTGTTATTTATGGCTACTATCAAAATGATCCTATTTTAATGTATGGTAACTTAATTAGTTTTATTGCTTGTGGAACTGTAACATTATTGGCAACATACTATAGAAATAGTTAAAGCGACTAGTACCGCTAAAAGGAATTTAAAATTGAAAAACCTTTTGTTTTAACCTTGGGCCATGTATTAATACTGAACGCTTTGTATATTTAAATACCGCTCAACCAAATTTGAAGCAATATGAGGCAATGAACGTAATGTTTAACAGATAAATTACACTGGCAAGATTAGAAAATCACGCCAATAAGTAATTTGCTCAAGCCTTTACAAACTAGGAATTTATTAAAATTTCAGCTATTTTCAGAAATTCATTTTTTTGCAGGTGTAGGAATTACTGTCTAGTTCCTAGCTTTGCATCTATGAATTACTTAACTTTCCTAATTCGCCCCTGCTTAATAGCAACTCTATTAACGCTGTCTATTTCCCAAAATACCCTTGCTACGACATGTAATTCTCAGCATGAGTGCTATACTTATGCATCTCATAGTAATGAATATCACCAAGAATCTCATCATGGTGGGCATCCTTACGCTACTGGTATCACAATCATGGCCGTCACCTTAATTACCACAAAAATAGCTAAATCTGCATTAAAGTCGTGGCTGACTAAACCCTAAAATGACTGTCAAAATTAGTGGAAATGGTATTGAAAATTTTTAATTTTATTTCGCTATGCTATTTTTGCCTATTTCTCTTCATATTTAGACAAATCTAACTTTATTAGCCACGAAAAAATCAAGTTTTAATTGATAATAGCGTACTAAAATTCTTTGTTATAAGAAAATGGATAGCACTTGGCTCCTAGCGCCACTAACCTTTATATAAAATAAAATATATTTTTCTAGCCTTAACTTTATTCACTTTGAACAAGAAGCAGGGGGAATGCTCCCTCTCTCCTGCCGCGAAACGAGGTGGAGCAAGGGTCACAATCCCCGTATTTACATCCCCCCGCTCCCTTGCCTCTTTTTGAAGCCATATCTCGTTCACTCATAGCTATCAGGAGCATCAATTTACTAGGCGATCGCAATGGTAACAGTATGAGGAGGAGTGATTGTTCACTTCAATATATCTCAAACCGCTCTAATAAAATTGATGATATCTTTACAAAATGGCGATTATAGGCTTTTTTAACTGCTAGAGGCTGAAATATCTACTAAAGTAGCTAGACTATGTTTTTTAAATAAGTATTTCATAATGTATATGAAGCCACAATTTAATTTACAAATAAATCAGGTAATAATGCACCGGGCATAGATGCAACCCTACGATAAATGGGTGAATATAGCTGGGTGAAGAGTCATGCATTATTTCCCTTTGTTTCCTGGCTCCAGATTCACTACGAGTAAGTCTGGAGTTTTTTATCTTTACTCAGTAACGCCAGTCGCCTATGGGGGGAACCCCTGTACAACGCTAGCTCTTCAGCACTTTTTTAACAATATTGTCAGAAATTGTAGTTTGAACTTTATATAATTACTCCACCCAGCCAAGCCCAAGTCTGATAAAAAAACTGAGCTATGACTAAGTACTTCCGCGCCAATATTCATGCAATGGCCAGCTATATCCCTGGTGAACAGCCGCAACGCGGTACTCAAATCATCAAACTTAATAGCAATGAAAACCCTTATCCTCCCTCCCCAAAAGCACTAGCTGTACTACGAAATATTGATGGCGAGTGGTTGCGACGTTATCCAGAACCATTTGGCGGAGAGTTCCGGCTAGCTGCAAGCAAAGTACTAGAAATTCCTAGTGATTGGCTTATTGTGGGCAATGGTAGTGACGAAGTATTGAACTTGGTAATGAGAGCCTGTACAGAACCTGGGCGGAAAGTAGTCTACCCAATGCCAACTTACGTCCTATATCGTACATTGAGCGAGATGCAGGCGGCGGAGATTGTCGAAATTCCCTACAGTGAAGACTACAGGTTACCTCTGGAACAATTGGTAGCAGCTAATGGATGTGTGACATTCATTGCATCGCCCAATAGTCCGTCAGGGCACATCGTACCAACTGATGAGCTGCGGAAACTAGCAAGCCAGTTATCTGGGGTTTTAGTAATTGATGAAGCATATGTAGATTTTGCTGAAGAGAACGCATTAGCGTTGGTTAAGGAGTACGAAAATGTAATCTTGATTCGGACACTTTCTAAGGGATATTCCTTGGCAGGATTACGGCTGGGATTTGGAGTGGCGAATCCCAACCTATTGCAGGGATTGTTTAAGGTGAAGGATAGCTATAATATTGATGCGATCGCCTGTGCAGTTGCAACAGCTGCCATCACAGATCAAGATTATAAGAATGCTTGTACGGCAAAGATTAAAGCATCACGGGCTAAGTTAGCAACCGACTTAAAACAATTAAATTTTCGTGTTTGGGATTCTCAAACCAACTTCCTGCTGGTGCAACCTCACGGCAGTTGCTCCACTTGGGGAGACCCCAAGACCCTTACGGGTACTCTACGAGAAGACGCTCTTCGAGCGTCTACGGCAGTTACTCCACTTGAGGAGACCCCAAGACCGTACTGCCTCACCGCACTGCCTACCCAGGGAAATGCAGAGTATCTCTATCAAAAATTGAAAGAACAAGGAATTTTAATTCGTTACTTCAAACAACCAGGGCTAGATGATAAATTACGCATCACTGTCGGCACTGATGAACAAAATCAAACTTTGGTGCAGGCGTTGAGTGATTTGTTGGAGACTGGAGATTAGAGACTGGAGACGGGAAAATAGAAAGTCTACGCACCCTTATTTATCGTAAATTTCTAATGTTGAAAATTATACTGGTAATAAGGAAACATGGGCCGAAACAACCTTCCATCCTTGGGGAAACTTGTACCAAGTCTGGCTTTGTCGCCCAAAGCGTTCTACACCATTGATAATGCGACGAAACTCTAAATTCACCGTCGCTGTATCATTCCCAAACGCCACAACTTTGAGATTTGAGATTTCTCGCTCTATTTTTGGGTTTGGTCGGGAGGCGCGAAAGTTACGAATCTCTTCACTGCCGTAGAGGTTCTCTGCTAGACCAAATCGCACTACTTCTGGTGCATCCCAAAATAAATTATCCATTGCTTCGAGATAGTTGTTACAAAGCGCTGCTTCGTACTGGAGATACAAATTAGTTACTTCAGCTACAACAGCAAGGTCATTTATTGTAGTCATTGTTTTTACCCAGTCGGGATATAGCTGATTATGCACTCTTTCATGGTTAATTCTCTAGTAAGAATTGCTTAAGGTGCGGCTGTTCTAAATTAATACCAAGCTTTTGCGCTTTTTCTGTAATTTGCTCAGAAGTCTGAGTTCAATCGCCAGCCCAAAACACTCTAAGAATGTCATCATAGTTAAGGTAAAACATTATGGAGATAAAACCACGGTTTACGCACGCCCTTTAGCACGGTTAATTGAGCAATTGCAACGCCTGCCTGGAGTTGGCCCCAAGTCAGCCCAGCGATTAGCATTGCACATTTTGAAGCGACCAGAAACGGAAGTGGAGGCTTTGGCACAGGCTCTAATCGAAGCTAAAAAACAGGTAGGCTTGTGTTCTGTCTGCTTTCATTTATCTGCTGAACCAGTTTGTGAAATCTGCCGCCATCCCAACCGTGACAACAATACTATTTGTGTAGTTGCGGATTCTCGTGATGTGATTGCCCTAGAAAAAACCCGCGAGTACAAAGGCAAGTATCATGTTTTGGGTGGAGTGATTTCGCCTATGGATGGTATTGGCCCAGAACAGTTGACTGTTCAAGCTTTGGTGCGACGAGTGAGTCAACAAAAACCGCAAGAAGTAATTTTGGCAATTAGTCCGAGTGTAGAAGGGGAAACCACAACACTCTACGTTGGTCAGCTACTAAAACCATTTACCAAGGTGACACGGATTGCCTTTGGTTTACCTGTGGGTGGGGATTTGGAGTATGCCGACGAAGTAACATTGGCAAGAGCCTTAGAAGGACGCCGAGAGTTGGATTAGCTTAGTTTAAAGTTGTAGAGCGACTGTACATTAACTCATGAATACATTGCTGTAGTTGATTTGTAATTTGCCCTTCTTCACCCTCGGATCAATCTCGTCTTCATGCTGCCTTTAAATATACTGGCTGAAGAATTTATATTGAATAATTCCCTTTTGTATTAAATCTAAATTCAAATAGAACCCTGAAATGGCAACTATTTGCGTGATTTGATGAATATTTGACAAAAAAAGGGAATATTTATGCGTTTTCGTTCTTCTCAGATGGCAACAATTATTGGGTGTACAACAGCAGCTTTTGTATTAATTGCACCCATGCCTACAGAAGCTGCAACTTTCAAGGTGAAGTCTGGAGTCACCAGTATCTATCATGATTTGAGTTTTCTCAGCAGTATCGGGCTAAACTTGACAGGTACTAATAATACAGCTAAACCAGTTAACAGCAGTTTTTTGGTTGGCTTCAATATCGATCCAAACTCTAACTTTACGTTCAGCGACGTAAATGGTTTTACTCCACTTTCAAGTACAATTCAACACACTGGAACCATTACTTTCAATAATCAAGTTACTGTTGGTAACTTTTCCATTGATTTGGCTCCAAAACGTACCGTTCAAAATGCCAGTGGACTAGTTTTAAGAGACACAGTTTCTCTAAATACAATTCTGTTTGATTTGAGTATTCCGGGAACTATAGCATTTGATGGCAAAGATTTAACCCTCGCTGATGTTAAATTGCTGATTTCACCGGAGTTTGCTAATATACTTGGCAACTCTAGCTTGGCAGGTGTGTTGGGTGGAACTGCACAAATTGATGCTAGAGTTGTGTCGGCGACGGTAGCCGAACCTCTCACTCTTGGTGGGACAGCACTTGCTGGCGCTATGGGGTGGTGGATGAAGCGGAAACTAAAAGTATCCCAAACTGCATAGGCGATCGCGCTCACGATCGCCCTAATCTAAATACCTGAAATAAAACCCTCACCTTCTGTGCAATTAAGGTGAGGGTTTTAAAACTAAAGAAAAGGCGATCGCCCCACCTGGAATTTATAGTAATAGTGGTTGGTTACCTAACTCAGGGTTTAAGTTGAAATACCATGTGGACAAGAAAATTTTTCTGGTTCATTCTTGGAATAGCGCTTTGGGTAAGCTTTGGTGCCTTAATCGCTGGACTGGGAGCAAGGATTGTAAGTTATACCTGGGTTCTCACCGTTATGGGTTATGGGGCCGCGGTTGGATCTGTTGGAGGATTGCTCGTCAGCTTGATTGGGCTGGCGATCGCATCCAAAGTTAGGTCAATAGATGTGATGTTGTGGGTACTCGTTGGTTCTATTGTTGGCGCAACCATTGGATTTACAGGTGTGATTTTGTTTGGCGGTTATCCTCACAAAAGTCAAGCCGATCTGACTTTTGTAACTTTAGCGCCGACAGGTTTAGTAATTGGTGCGCTATTGGGAATTTTAATCGGAGTAGGTATCTGGAAATATCGTCATAATTGAGCGAGTATGTTTTTGATGTTCATTTCTCCTTTGCCTCCAGAATCTTAAATAATTCCCTAATTCAAACGCCAATAGATTACTTTTGCAGAATCGGCAATTGAAACTATTACAAATGCATTGCTGTGGCTGATTTGTAATTTGCCTTTTGTAGATACTATGTCTAACCAAGGATGGGTACGCCTGTTTCAGGAAGACCTTGTGCGATCGCAGTTACAATTTACCAATTTCCGAAATAACCTTTTTTGGATGAGAAGTATAGAGTGTAGATGTATCAAATTTTCGGTGGATAATAACCGAAGGTAATATTTTATTTTGAAAATTCTATGGATGATTCAAAGTTCTTTCTAACATTTGGTTCCATATTTGCTGGTATTGGCAGTATATTTGCTGTTACAGGTATCATGTTTGGCATCAATACTCATTCTTTTGTCGGCACAGCAGTATCAACACAAGGAACTGTAATTGATTTAAAGCTACATTTATCAACTGATAGTAAGGGGCGTTCATCTTCTTTTTACTATCCAGTGGTTAAATTTGCTCCAAATTCTGGTGAACCAATTATATTTGAATCCAATGCAGGCAGTAAGCCACCAGCATTTACTAAAGGTCAGCAGGTAGAAGTTCTATATGACCCTCAAAAGCCAAAATCTGCCATGATTAATTCTTGGTTTGAACTATGGTTTTTACCTGCAATGTTTACTGGTATGGGGTCACTTTTCGTGTTAATTGGAGGAACTGTACTAGTTAAATCTTTTCCTCGGCTGGTAAATTTTAAATAAAAATGGCATTAAATCAATAGAAGGCTATTTTTTGTTATATTCTAACTTTTTATTATGTCGCGCCAAACGAAAAAAGCAGTTGGATGTGGATGTTCAAATATTCCTTTATCTCTAATCATAGTTATCTTAGGAGGCGGTTATTGGTGGTTCAACCAGAAAGCAAATTTAGACATTAGCAAACTTTTATCTAAAAATCAACAAATAACTATTCCTGTTTTGAATCCTACTGCCGCTCCAAATTCTTCTTTAACTCCCAACCCCAATAATAAGCAAGCCACACTTGAAAGAAAAACATCTCAAAAAACACCATTACCTCAAACTCTTTGGGATAAAAAAGTAATTAGAGGAATTTATTTAAGTCGTTATCAAGTGACTAATAATGCTAGCGAAATAACGATTCGTGAAAGAGTTCGTTACTATCGGTCTCAAGGTATTAATACGATTATTCATGGTGTTTGGGGTAATGGTTGTACGATGTACAATAGCGAAGTTATGCAGCAAACACTAGGGTATAGAAGTTGCCCAAACCAGTTTCAAGAGCGATGGTTAGATTGGTTGATTGATGAGGCACACAAACAAGGAATGCAAGTTCATGCTTATTTTGAGAAAGGTATTAAAATAGATAAAAATAGTCCAATTTATGAGTTAGCAATCTCTCAGAAATGGATTGTTACCGGTGTAGATAAAACCTACATTGGTGTCGAGCATTATGTTCTTGATGTAGAGATTCCTGAGGTTGCTAATTTATTTAAAAATATTTTAGTAGAATTCGTCCAAAAATATCCGAAGATTGATGCAGTCCAATGGGATGATTATTTAGGCTATCATGCTGAATTACCCGGTCAAATTGACCGCACCGCTAAGTTAACTAGTTTTTTGCAACAGATGATAACTGCAATGAAAAAAGCTAACTCTTCAGTTAGTTTTGATATTTGTCATCATAACCCTTATTGGGCTAAACGATATTTCGCAGCTGATTGGCAAAAATGGAATGTTGATCGAGTGTTTATTCAAGCTTATAATGAGGCAAATTTTAAAGAAGAATTAAATTATGCCAAAAATTATGCTGGAATTGCCATTACTGATCAGCAATTACATCGCTTAAAAGAATTAGTAGATAACCAGGCAATCAAGAGTATTTTAGTTTTCCCTCTGTCTGGGAAACCAGAAGAAACAGCTTCCAGCTTAAAAAGCTTGACGCTAAACAACACTGATTAATTTGGCGTTGCCAAACCAAGGCGGGAGCAACGCGAAAAAGTGAGATCGTCGTGAAATGAGCAGGGGAAGCGGGGGGAGCTGGGGGAGCTGGGGGAGAAAAGAGAAATGTTTAGTAAATTTTGCTGCTAAAACTCTACTAAATCCACTTAATTTCTTTCTCTTCCCCAGCCTCCCCAGCCCCCCAGCTTTGCCACTTCACAAAATCGCGTTGCTCCCACCAAGGCAGCAAAAAGTTTCTGAGGCGAATAGCATTGAACAATCAATTAAATTTTAGCTAAGTCAAGCATCGCTATCTGCCACCGAAGCAATCTTGCATTACAGTCCGTAAAACTTTGTTGTGTGCGATTAGTTAGTGGCGTCTAGGTTCAACTAACTGGTAAATACTTTGTCCGAATTTGTTGGGGCTGGCGATCGCTTTGATTTACGTCCAGAGATATCGTGCAGCAAACCCATCAGTGCGGGTACAACAGTGGGAGTCAAAAAGCGATCGCCTGTGACGCTGGGCAACAGCGCAATCACTTTTTTAACAGGTG
Source organism: Mojavia sp. (assembly GCF_059505145.1). Taxonomy (NCBI): domain Bacteria; kingdom Bacillati; phylum Cyanobacteriota; class Cyanophyceae; order Nostocales; family Nostocaceae; genus Mojavia; species Mojavia sp. Next base: position 42,021 of record NZ_JCACKA010000087.1, on the reverse strand, counting down.
ATAACTGTCGCAAGTAAAATTTCTTCTTCAGTTCGCAAATATATGTTCCAAGAAAGTTACTATTTCAGCCCAAGCAAAGGTAGTGGCAACAGAATCATAGCGATAACCGTCGTCACGCATGAAGGTATGCTCTGCTTCATACAAGAGAACTTTGTGAGGTATATTAGCACTCTCTAGAGCTTTAATTATGCTTTGTCTGTCATGCTCTGGAATATGAGGATCAAGTGTACCGAACACCAATAGCATCTGGGCTTTAATTTCAGTCACCCGATCAATTGTGTCGGCTACCCCCTGCCCCAGCTTGCCACTGGGAATGCCAGTCGGGTAACAGCAGACAGAGGCCTTAATTTCGCTCATGAATGCTGCTCGAAAAGCTAAGTGTCCACCAATACAAAAGCCTAGAGTGCCTATCTTACCCGGACAAACCCCACTTTCTGCTTTGAGAAATTCAATTACAGTACGACAATCGGCATCATAATCAGCGATCGCTGTTCGACGAGCATCGTCATTACCCCGCATTCGACCTAGATCATCTGGTTCAATAACTAGACCAATTGGCTCAATGCGATGAAAAAGTTCTGGGGCTGCCACTATATAACCATATCCTGCTAAATAGTTAGCTAGACGAATTATGGGAGCGCCTAACTGATAAATATCACTGTAGAAAACAATACCTGGATAAAGACCTGCTGTTTTGGGAGCCGCTACATAGACGCGCATCAAACTGTTATCTACTCTCAACTCGACATTGCGCTTGGTGATTTGCACTGTTTTCTCTCCGTGTCATGCCTGCTTTAATTCGCTTCTAGGCTTTGCATATTTGCGAGATATTTTTTCACCGCTGCAACGTCGAAAACTTCTTCTCTTCGCGCACTTCGCGTCTTTGCAGTTCATTAATTCATCCCTATTTTATGCAACGCCCATCCCTTTATTATGGAACGCCAATATTTATTTCCCTCACGCAGAGACGCACAGAGGCACAGAGAAAGACTAAAATTAGCGTAGTAAATGCTTGGTAGCTTTGGTTTCGGATGAAATGTTACGACTGTTAATCAAAAGAAGCGTAAAATGATAATGACAAATTATTTGCCACTGTAAAATTTTGACAAATAATGAGCGAATGTACAAACATGAAAGAGGCTTGGTCGAGCCAAGCCTCAATATATACCAAGCATTTACTACACCAAGATTAATTTAGACTTACTCTGACTGTACTTCATCATCCTAGAGGATGTGTGCAAATAGCCTAAAGACTGAGAAAAAGTGAGTTGGCCACTTATGAAAAAAAGGTCTGGTCGCGAACCAAACCTCGATCATTGCTGTGCTTAACAACGTACTCAATTAATTTAGACCTAGTATGGCTCTAGAGCATCTTCCTACAGAGTGTAGCCAAATATGCCAAACACTGGTAAAGGTATACTTGGTTAATATATTAACTATCTAAGTGAAAATTATTAGCAATACATCAATACTAAAAAAGCTTAAGTAAGACTAAGCCACCAGATTTAGTAAGCGTTTACCAATATAGCTAATTTAGACATACTTTAAATCTAGCCCAGTACACCAACTCAGATTCGCTCGCTCCTGCTCTGGTGATAGATAATCTTCCTACGATGTAGGTCTAATAAGTATTGCTTGATATCAAAAAGAAGACCCTGGATCTTATTCCAGGGTATATAAAAGTTCTTCAGACATTCACAAGCAAAATATTAGCTTTACCAATAATTTATTTCCCCTATCTATCGAATGATATAAAAATCTAAATCATATGCGATTGATCACACTCTTGAATATGGCGATCGCCACCTTAGAAATACTTTATAAAGTAAACCTTAAATTGTAAAGTAACCAGTATGTTGCAGTCAGTCCAGCGCTGTTTAGCAAAGCTATTCCCGTAAACCCCTTTGGGCATAGCTGAGCCTTACTCCTTCGTAGGAGCCTTCCCCAACGGAGACGTTGCACTTACCGCGTAACGTTTCCGTTAGCAGAAAGATAGGAGGGTTAGCCCGACCTAAGCGATTGACACTCATGCAGCGATTCTTAGGATCAAACTCCAAACGGTAATCACAAAACGTTAAATTTTAGCTATCATACTCAAAAAAATATTATGCTGCATTACGGCATGATTCTACATTTGGTGAGTATAAGGTAGTTATACTTTCTGGCATTAAAGGCTAAAAACTAAACGGTCGGTTTTCATTTAATCAATAAATTCTTATAAGGTTAGAGTAGGGATATGAAAATATTTTTTGCAGGAATTTTTGTAATTACCAGTTTATTTTTCGCTTCTGGTTGCTCGTCAATTATTAAATCAGGTGATGCACAAGTTGCTGAAGATGAGATGCACCACACAAATCATGGGCACAATTCTCATGGTGAGCATGAAGGACACTTAAAGCCACACACAGAGCATAGCAACAATTCAAAAACAACTACTCAAGCTAAATTAATAGCTGACAAAAAAATTACCCCAAATCAGCCTGTTAATTTTGAAATTGAAATTCAAGACTCTGGCGGGAAAAGCGTCAGCAATTTTGACAATTTTCAGGAGAAGCTGATGCATTTGATTGTTGTCAGAGATGACTTACAAACTTTTGATCACTTGCACCCTAATTACAAAAATAATGGGCGTTTTGAGGTTAGTACTAGCTTTCCTAGTTCTGGAAACTATACTCTGTTTAGTGATTACAAACCATCTGGGCAACAAGAACAAGTTTCTCTACTTAAAGTCATGATTCCGGGACAAGTTCCGCAACCTATAGAGGCGCAACAGTTTAATACTACTAAAATATTACCTAATACTAAAGTCAATCTTAAGTTTTCTGAACCCAATCTCAAGGCTGGCAAGGAAGTAAATCTAATTTTTGATTTACAGGATACTGCCAAAAATCAGCCAATTCAAGATTTACAACCATACTTAGGTGAGCAAGGGCATTTAGTCATTGTCAAAAACTCTTCTCCTCTAACAAGGCCAGATTATATCCATGCTCATGCTCTTAAGAATAGCCCAACTGGACAAATCAATTTCATGACAAGTTTTCCTAAACCAGGAAAATACAAGCTTTGGGTACAGTTTAACCGTAATGGTAAGATTAACACTGCTGATTTTTGGGTAAATGTTCAATGAAGAGACTGATAGCAATAAAAAAAGAAGCCACGATAAAGTAGCCTCTTAGAGAATAATCAATGAGCAGTAATTGTTGATTCTGTTTTTATAGCTGTAAGTATGTCAGCTATATTTGTGGTGAGGAATGAACTAGTTTTAAACTAGGGATTTGAAGCTACTACTTTTTAATGGATTGAACATTATTAAGTAGTAGTTGCTTTTAGCCCCTAGCAACTATTAAAAGACTTTTTATAAAAAAACAATTCAGACTAAAGTCATGAATAAACTATGACTTTAGTCACGAAAGCAAATAGATTGAAAACTTCAAGCATTGTGGTGGAGACAACAACCCAGCCTTGTAGCATGGCAGAATTATTAGTGCTTACCAACATCCCCTCTGCACTCAAATACAGAGGTTCATAGTGCAAGTCTACTCAAGTGGACTAAAATCACTCACTCAGTCCGCTTGAGATAGCTTTAGCTATAAAAAATATAAACCTGCACAAGTATAATCTACTACGGTTTTATATCTAAAGTTATAGATAAACTCCCAAGAAAATATTCACTAAGTTTGAGATAAAACACCCTTCAAGTATGAAGTTCTTCCGCCACAGCCTATGGACAATGTAGAAACATCATAAATAAAGATTAGCAAAAGCGAGAGTAAAAGTTATGGTTGCTATTGGGGATTATGTACTAAATCAAAAAACTGGGCATCTAGGCAAAGTGATTGGTTACAGTCACCAAATAATTAATAATGTATATACCACTACGCTACAAGTCCTAGTAGCTGAGGCTGCAAATTCACATAAAGTGGTAGAAGATGTAATTACAGAATGGAAACAGTGGTCAGCAGCCTAAATTTTATATCTATAGCACTCTCTAGATTGATCAGGGGCATATATCGGCAAATAGATGTGGCTTTTCTACGGATAGAATACCTTGATTATTACTCTAGCTTTTACAGCTAGTTATTAATAGGATAAACAAGGTAATTCTATATTATGGTGCGAGATTTTATTTTTTGTCTGCAAGAAGCGGCTTTACACTTTGTATTTAAAAAGTTTTCCACACCCCAAAACCCTGCTGAATGTTTTGTAAACCCCCCTTGTGGCTGTTCCAATCCTGGTAAAGAACTTCAGTGTGAGGAATGTACTTATCTAGAGTCTTGTTTGTCTAGTTTCCAGCTTCAGGGATCATATAGTTACAATTCTCCTTATGTTACTAGTCATAAACCCACGGCACAGAAAGTTAACTCTTCCTGCAAAGATGGGTCTATGTCTGAGGTAAAAATTGGGGTTAATAGTAGGGCTAGTTCTCAGTAGTTTAAGCTAGCAAACTTGCAGAATTTACATCAAGAAATAATGTTGCTTGGGGTTGTTGACGCAAAATAGAAGCCGGACATTTTGGGTTAATTGTCCCCTGCAACATCTCCTTCACTGCCTTTGCCTTACGCTTTTCTGGCGCAAGGCAAAGAATTTTTTTAGCGGAACAAATTGATGGTAAAGTAACAGTAAATGCGTATTGTGGAACATTTTCCAAGTTGGGAAAATGACCTGTGTTTACTTGTTGTTGTCGGTTAACTGTATCCAGCTTTACTAGTTTGACCCTGTAAGGATCTTGAAAATCCGCTACTGCTGGATCGTTAAAAGCCAAATGTCCATTTTCACCAAGGCCAAGACAGCATAAGTCTATTGGTTGTGCTAGCAACAGTTGAGAATAGCGATCGCATTCTACTAATGGTTGCAATGTATCACCTTGTATATAGTGAAATTGCTGAGGATCAACTCGCTGCTCAACACGTTCCTGCATATAGCGCCGAAAACTAGCAGAATGTTCAGCCGAAATCCCTAAATATTCATCCAAATGAAATAAAGTAATCCGCGACCAATCAACACCACCCAAAGCAATCAAAGCATCAAGAAATTTGAGTTGGGAATTTCCTGTTGCTAACAATACAGCAGCTGTATCTTGTTGCTGAAGCAGGTTCTGTAAATATTGCTGTGCAATTTCTGCAACATCTTGAGACATTTCGGCTTCGGTGTTATAAATCTGCACCATCAACTCATCAACACGAAAAAATTGTGTGGTCGCTAGCATTTGCTTACCCAGACAGTGATCAATATTGGGCTAAATTCAAGGGTAATAATTCTCAACCCATACACGCCCTATTCAGTATAGGTTTTAAGGATTTTGCAGATTAATTATAGTTCTTTGTCCTAATTAACGCCGTAACAACTACAAAGAACAAAAAACAATGTAAAATGTGTAATTAAAGTTAATATTTTTTTACATATTACCAAAAAATTATGCTAGCTGCAATTCTCTTTGACCTAGATGGCACAATTGTCAACACTGACCCCATACACTACCAGGCTTGGCAACAAAAGCTTGCTCATTATGGCATAGAAATTGACGAAAGTTTCTATAAATCTCGCATCAGTGGCCGTTTAAACCCAGAAATTGTCAAAGATATTCTGCCACAATTATCACCAACAGATGGACAAAAATTTGCAGATGAAAAAGAGGGACTTTTCCGCGAACTTGCACCCCATCTAAAACCACTGAGTGGATTTTCTGAATTACTAACATGGACAGATGCACATCAGCTAAAACGTGCATTAGTCACTAATGCTCCTAGATTAAATGCCGAATTTATGTTAGATGTATTGGGCATTAAAGAAGCTTTCCATACACTTGTTTTAGCTGAAGATTGTATAGCAGGTAAACCCGACCCCGCACCTTATCAAGCCGCCCTGGATAAGTTAGAAATTCAAGCAGAACAGGCGATCGCCTTAGAAGACTCTCCTTCTGGAATTCGTGCTGCTGTAGCCGCTGGTATTCCCACTATTGGTATAGCTTCTACCCACGAACCCAAAGTCTTGTTAGAAGTCGGCGCTTTTATAGCAATTCCAGATTTTACTGATTTGCAACTATGGACATTTCTTAACTCAGTGATAGAGAAAGATGGAAGTGCAATCGCCTCTACTTATTAAGCGCAAGGCTTACAGAGATTTCACAATGGTTAATTAAAAAAGTGGCATTGCTGATTAATGGGATGAATTTTGTTTCGCGCAAAGGTAAGCCAGTGCGTTGGGCGGCTTTCCCGACTTGTAGACACCCAGAGGGTAGCTTCCCGCAGGGTAGCAACTGGCGTCGCAAAGGCGCGAATAATTAAATCTTAGCCTTGGGCAAAAATTTTAATTCATCCCGCATTTATGCAACACCAAAAAAGTAAGTTTCCCCATCCAGATGGAAAAGGGAAACCAAGCCTAACTTTGATAGGATGTAAGCAGCATTTTTAATTATGGGGTTGTCAAGTAAGACAACCCTACTTTTTTGGTCGCCTCCTACAACTTTCTTCCTGCAATAGTTACGTTCTCTTTAGTACCCCGTAAAGGTAGTAACTAAGGCTAATCGCAAATGCTGGAAGATGTCGCACTAAGCAGTCTTGCTAACATTGCGACGGCGGGATAAAGCCATTGCTCCTCCTACCAAACCTAAACCTACTAAAGTAGCTGGTTCTGGTACAGGTACAGGTTGTGATGTTCCTGTCTTGTAGTAGACGCTGATATGAGATACATCCTTTGGCCCATTGCCTGGAAAATTAAATGGAGGTTCTGTAAATGGAGATGACCAGGTTCCAGACGTTACTCCATCGTTAAGCAAGTAACCTACAAGTGTAGTGCCTTGACCAGACTTAAAGACCAGCATGATATCATCCCAGGTGGATTGGATGGCGCTGGATATATTCCAAGTTCCAGATTGCCCTGAGCCAGAGCCGTTATAACCAGCATTTTGACCAATTTTGCCACCGAATACCCAGTTATTGATACCGAAGAAGCCTTCAGCATTAACCGTCGAAGGATTAGTATTCAGAAAATCCTGATTAGCGGTGTTACTGATTTCGCATCCAAAGGTGCCTGTTACTTTCGCAGTAGTGTTGATAGGACTGGTAGGACAAGCAAAGGTGCCTGCCTTGGCTGGTGCTGATACTGTCAGGATACCAGCAGCCAACATGGAAGAACCTACTAAGGTCGCAAGTATTTTTTTCATAAACGATTCATTTCTCTCCCTAAAATCACGTAGAACAGACCATGCGGATAAAAAAAATTGCACGAGGAATTTTTTCAAATCCTACATATAAAGTAAAGTATTAATTAAATTTGATCGCGTCAACAAGAACTCAGTAATTTTACGACAGGTTCACAATAATTGTACTGAGATAAAGCCTCAAATAAGCTAATATAGTTTACACAAGCTTTACACAGTAAATAATATTTTTTATAGTTTTAGAGTTATATCCATGCTATGAAGTTTTTAGTTTAGAGTATAAATTAGAACATTTTAGTTTTATATTGCAGTAAGTTAAGGCCCTTAACTTACTGCTATTTTATACCCTATTAACATTGTGAATAGTATTTAAAGTAAAGTGCGATCGCTCATCTACAATCTTTGCAAAAGAGCGATCGCCGAAATAAATTGATAAATTTGATTTGTACGTTGATTAAAGTGCTTCTGGTGGGGAAATATCAGGCCCGACAATGACAGTATTACTACTAGACTTGATTCCTGGTTTAGTAGTTGCTTCAGTCTTCTGGGTTGACTGAGATAAGGAAGAAGAGGGGTGACTATCCACATCAGAATGCAGCGCTTTGTTGGCGTTAGCTTGTTGAGATAACAAAGATAGTCCTCCCACCGCTCCAGCAACAAGGGCTGTATATCCGACATATAAATGCATAGGGCGGATTTCAATTCCCGACCCACCAGCAGCTTTTTTCGACTGAGAGCAAGAGGGCAAAACTGATTTCACTGGCTCATCTTGAGGTAATGAAGCAGCTAAAGCTGTACCATTTAGCTCCAAGGTATTCCCCATAATGCGGATAAAACCACGCACAAATACATCTTCTGGCAATAACTCTAAGTTGCCATTTTCTAATGCTTCTATATGATGAATTGGTATTCGAGTATAAGCTTGAAGTTGTTCAAGTGAAAATCTTTTCAACTCACGAGCTTGTCGGAGTTGTTGACCGATTTGACGCAAACTTATTAAGCGCTCTTCGTCTGGTGTTAGCTTGTTCAGTTCAATGTTTGATTGGGGTTTATGATGATTCAGCCACTTCATCCATGATGCTGCTGGAGATTCAGATTCGATACGGTTTGTTTTTACGGATGCTGCGACTACATTAGATGGTGATAAATTTTTATCACTAGTATTAACAACAGGTTCTTGTATATGCGATTGAACGCTTGTGCTTAATTCTTCTTGTTTGATAGGAGAAGAGATATTAGCAGCATCTATCTGTGGGTTAATATTTTCATCTTGCTGATGCTGTTTCATAAATTGCTGACAGGTTAAACCAATTGCTTCTCTACTGACAGCTTTAAATAAAATATTGGCTTGTTCAGATGAAGAACCTAACAACTTTTGTAAGGTTGCCAAAGCACGGCGATAAGCTTTACTACGATGCAATTCAGCTTCGATTTTACCTAGCAGCGATCGCAGTTCATCTTGAGAAATTTCAATAGTAGAATTACCAGGAGTTTTTAACAAGTACACAGGTGTCATAGCCATGATATCAGCCCCTTCCAATACTTAAGCAAAGAGTAGTCTCACCTGTATAATTGCTTCTACTATATTTTTGTTATATCCGGATTATTATGTGTCAATTTTCCAGTTTATTAATTTCTAATGAACATTTTATTACTTGCCAACAGGGGCTTGCTGGACAAAATCATTTATCCATTGCAGATATTGTTCGCCAGTTAAATCTGCTACATCGTTATGTCCTGCTTCTGGAACCAAAATCAGCTTTTTTGGTTCGGGAGCAGCTGCATACAGTTTTTGGCTCATGAAAAACGGCACAGTTAAATCAGCAGTGCCGTGAATGAGTAAAACTGGCATTTTCAACTTTGATATTTTTTTAATTGATTCAAAGCGTTGTGTCAGAATTAAATTGACGGGGAACATCCAAAACAAGTTCCGATAAGCTACAACCTCTTGGATGGAGGTAAAAGAGTTTTCCACGATTAGTCCGGCAGCATCTGAATGTTTGACTGCCAAATCAATAGCTACTGCACCTCCCAAAGAGTGCCCATAAATATAAATGTGGTTGGGTGGAATTTTTAGTTGCTGTACGAGGTAATTCCAAGCCGTGGCTGCATCCTGATAAACTTTCATTTCATTAGGAAAAGTGCCTTCACTGCGACCGTAACCCCGATAATCAATTAGCAAAACTGAAAATCCTAATTGATAAAATCGACTGGCATGGGCAATATTTGCACCAATGTTAAGACCGTTACCATGCAGATACAACAACACTTTGGCGTTGGGTTGCTTGGCTTTGATCCACCAACCGTGGATGCGTTCCGTTTTACGCGATCGCACTGTTACTGGTAACCAAACTTCCTCATAAGGAAGATTAAAAAACTCTGGTGTTGTTTCAATAACGCTAGTTGGAAAAAAAATAAATCGAGGTTGCTGGACAAAAAGAAACAGACATAAGGCACAATAGACGATCGCTGCAACGATACTAGACCACAGTAGCAGCTTAAATAATATATCCATTTGTAGTTGCAGCTTGTTATTGCTCATCTATGAAAATTTTAAATATACTTAGTATTTATACATACAATTATTCTTCCCAGTCAAGTTGCCATAATTTTTCCGCTGATTACCCAATCCCCAATCCCTAATCCCCAGTCCCTTTTACATCTCTAATTCTGGAAAATCTGCTGAGGTGTGACAGTATACCAGTAAGTTAGGATTTTAGTTAAGTATTTACGCTGGGTATTATGTCTAAATTTCTGCCAGTTGTCTTAGCTGCCACTACTGTTTTATTGGCATCAACTAATCACCCTAGCACTACGCTTGCTGGAACTTGTGCCTCTCAGTGTGGCCCACGCCCAATTCAGTTTACACCTGGAAGGGCTATCCGATTGCAAGTTATAAATAACACATCTGGGTTAGTTAATTTAGAAAAACTGCAAGGAACTAAGCCTATTCCCCTGCAACCTGGGCAAGAATTTCAAATTGAGCAGGGAAATCCTAACGAGCCAAATCTTTCACTTATATTCTGGGATGAAATGGGAGCGCCGCTCCAAGCAATTGTTTCTAAACCCAACTTTGGTACGTTACGCTTAGAAATCCGTCCTGGCAACCGTTATCCAGGCGATCGCTCTCTTTACATTCTCAATGACGGTCATGTAAATGTGTATTAAAAGCTAGCAAAAGTTATCAGTTTAAGCTATGAGTTATGAGTTAGGAAAAATTTTTTTAAACTCATAACTCATAACTCCTGTTGTGCTAGATATAGCTATCGTCGAAACTTCAAAATCTCGTAGGCGCTTACCCAATCAACGCTGGCAAATTTATCCGCAAAACATAGAATTTGCCCAAAAGCTGGCTGTAGAAAATAATGTCTCGCCCATTGTTAGCCAGCTGTTGATTAACCGTGGTATTGAAACCCCAGAAGCAGCACAAACATTTTTAAATCCAGAATCTTTAATATTACCATCGCCCTTAGAAGAATTCCCGGATCTGGCAACTAGTGTGGAATTGCTGCAAGAGGCGATCGCTTCTGAAGAAAAAATTGCCATCTGTGGTGACTACGATGCTGATGGGATGACTAGCACCGCTTTACTGTTGCGTAGTCTCCGCGCTTTAGGAGCAAAGGTAAATTATGCTATTCCTAGCCGGATGCACGATGGCTATGGCATTAATAAAAGAATAGTTGAAGAATTCTATAGCGAAGGTGTCCGCTTAATTTTAACTGTAGATAATGGCATCTCAGCAGTTGAACCAATTGCCAGAGCAAGAGAACTCGGTTTAAAGGTAATTGTTACCGATCATCATGACATCCCTCAAAAGTTGCCCCCAGCGAATGCTATTCTTAACCCAAAATTGATAGCAGAATCCTCGCCTTATCGGGGTGTTGCTGGTGTTGGTGTAGCTTATATCCTGGCGGTGTCTCTGGCACAACAGCTAGGAGAAACTAAAGGCTTAATCCAGCCGATGTTAGCTTTATTTACACTAGGAACGATCGCAGATTTAGCTCCCTTAATCGGTGTTAACCGCCGCTGGGTAAAACGTGGTTTACAGCTTTTACCCAAATCTAACTTACCTGGAATCCAAGCTTTGATTCAGATAGCTGGTGTACAGGCAAGGGGAGAAGGACAAGGGGACAAGGGGATAAGGGGACAAGGGGAGGAGGGGAGCAATCTAAAATCTAAAATCCGTCTTGAAAAGTTTGCTACGGAGGAGCCAGCGCAGTCTTGGGGGTTTCCCCCATGCGCGACTGGCGTTGGAAACCCTCCTTACAACTTTTCGCAAAATCCAAAATCCTTGAAGCCAGAGGATATTGGATTTCGGCTAGGCCCACGCATTAATGCTATTGGTCGAATTGGTGACCCCCAGACTGTAATTGAATTATTAACTACAGATGATATGGGGATTGCGCTGGAGAGAGCAATGCAGTGCGAATCTGTTAACCAACAGCGCCAGCAGATGTGTGAGCAAATAGAGCAAGAAGCGATCGCTTATGTTGAAACTGAATTTATCACCTCACTCCAGGAAGACCGGGTATTAGTTGTTGTTCAACCGAATTGGCATCACGGTGTGATTGGGATTGTCGCTTCGCGCTTGGTAGAACGTTATGGTGTCCCTGTGTTTATCGGCACTTATGAAGATGAGGAACACATTCGCGGTTCAGCACGGGGAATTCCTGAGTTTAATGTATTTGAAGCTTTGGAAGCTTGTCACGATTTGCTAGGCAAATTTGGTGGACATAAAGCAGCTGGGGGATTTTCTTTACCAGCACCGAATCTATCGGCATTGCGATCGCGTTTGATTGAGTTTGCCAATGAGTGTCTTGAACCCCAACACCTCAAGCCACTATTGAAAATTGATACTCAAGTTAATTTCAATGAAATTAATCACCAGCTTTATCAACAGCTAAATGCTCTGCATCCTTGCGGTATCGATAACCCCGATCCGGCGTTTTGGACACCCAATGTCCAAGTGATTGAGCAACAGATAGTCGGCAAGGGTCACATCAAACTCACACTTGCCCAAACTATCGATCATCAACAGTATCAAATTAAGGCGATCGCTTGGCGTTGGCGCGACTACTTCCCCCTACCGTCACGGGTGGATGTTGCCTACAAGCTGCGCGAAAATCACTTTAATGGTAACACCAGCATCGAAATGGAATTAATCGGCGTCAGGCTACCAACCCAGTCTCACCTGTTTGTCGCCGCACCATCTAAGCCCATAACAACCACCTTTGAGTACAAGCAGCGCCACTACACTTGTGGTATTTATCGCCAGGGTTCATTACCAGAATTAAGAATTAAAAATCCTGAAGGCAAAGTTTTAGCTATGCAGCCAGGACATACAATTGGTTTACTAGGCAATAGCCGTGACGATGCTCAAAAGGTTGATGTATGTCAACCACAGTATGACAGCATTATCCAAGCTGCTCTTAAAGCTTTATCAGTCCTGAGTCCTGAGTCCTGAGTTTTTAATTCTGAGTCCTGAGTTTTGAGTCCTGAGTTTTCAGTTACTAAGTTTGAGTTTGTAATTTTATAATTTTCTTTAACTCAACACTTTTCACTCTTTACTCAGCGAGAAGTTGCAAGGGGGGTCTCCCTCCGGGCAAACTTCGGTGACTCTTTACTCAGCACTCAGCACTATTACAGGTTACCGTTGCGAAATGCCAGTACAAAAATTACAGCAGGGCCAGCAAGTACAATTAGTCCAACGAATAGTAGTTGAAAAATAACTTCCCAATTGATATTGGCTAGGGCTTCAAACATTGTTTCCTCCCAATGGTCTTAAAAAATTCAATAACTTTCAGTTGCAAAACCCGCAATTGATCATATCCGGCGATGGACTGCTAAATTTAATTTACTTAACAAAATTATAAGAAAAAACATAAAACGAGTGATTAGGAAGTGGCGGTATAAGTTAGGGCGTGTTTTCAAGCTATAACCACATGAACTTCCCAATGGTGATTTCTTTGTTCGTCTGCGTCTGATTGATCACAACAGTAATCCCTACGGTGTAAGCACTCGGTAGAATAGGTTTGTCTGTAATCAATAAAAGACGCCTCAGTAGCCAACCTTATGCTCACAACAGCTGACTTTCTTCAATACACCCAATGGTCGGGTATTGCCACGTTGGTATTTGCCGCCTTGACAGTTCTCGCTTTTATTCTTAAATGGGGCCTCCGTTTTCGGCTGGTGGGTGCAACTGGCTTTATGCTGGTGTTGACAAGTGGATTATTTGCGCTCTCTTTAGTACCCTTGAGTCGTACTGTGATTCCGGGCGCGGTGCGGTTCACTCTAGTTTATGACAATGGTTCAACACAAGCAGTAATTACTATCCCACCCCAGACTACACCTTCAACATTAGAAGCTACTTTACGTCAAGCGGCTAGTAATTTATACTCTTATGGCCGCTTAGGTTCGCGCAGCGAAAACTATATGACGATTCGTGCCCGTACCCTCATTCACCCAGAACCAGGAGTTTCCATACCAGTATATTTAGGACAAGTCAAGCGATCGCTAGGTAATCGTGAAGACTCCGAGATGACTGTGGAAATTTACCCAGAAAAATTTGCTCAGTTGCCAAAGCCCACCGTTTAAAATGTCGGTCTACTGAACGTGAGACATCACGAATTATTTTCGTGATGTCTCACGTTTATTTCCTCCGCTAAAATCCGACACCCTAGAACTATGCTGTTGGCGAATAAGGGAGCAGACTCCTCATTATCCCCAAATACCGCCGTCACCCTCCGGGTAACGTTCGTTCCTCGCTAACGCCAGTTCGACGGCACGGGAACCGACACTGCCGATTGAACTCATTTATAAAATGGTACGCCTTCTTTGCAGGCTGTAAAGTTTTTAGCCCAGGTCGTTGGGCTTTATATCATCCAAGATTTTTGGCTTGCCCAGGGCAGAAACTCCTATATATAAGGGTCTTGGGCTACTAGTGCATTAATTTGTTGCTTCATCAACTGCACCAGTCCATCTGCACTTGTGTGCATAAACTTTTATAAGCACAAAGGATTTTCTAGCTTTTCTTATGCTGTTAATCTTCCGCTTGGGTGAAGCTATACATACGCCAAGGAATGTACTCTAATTCTATCGAAATTTAACCATTGCAAAAGTTATTCACACTGAAAATTAGGAGCGAATTTATGGAATCTCTTCTCTAAACACCTGATGAATATTGACTTTTGGGCTTATATGTTATGAGTAAAGGACTTTGAATGACAAATATTCTGAAGTAATCTTAATTTTATATATTTTTGTAACACATTCAAATATGATGAACTTATCTTATACATTTTCAACGTTTGCCAAGGGCTAATTTCAAGCACCGCTCTTTCATGCTTTAGAAGTACCCCATCTATCGTTGCATGGTTATCTGCACTTGATGGCTAAATTCTATGGTCAGTTATGTCTTTTGAGGTTCTCTATGTTATCTAGACAAGAATATAAAATAGATATATTAGGTAATATTCCTTTTATATCTATTCATATTGGCAGCCTGTTAATTTTTTGGGTAGGCTTTAGTTGGGCGGCGCTAATTACATGCTTTGCACTCTGGTTTATCCGAATGTTTGGAGTGACAGCAGGATACCATCGTTATTTTTCACATCGCACTTATAAAACAACGCGTTGGTTTCAGTTTATTCTTGCTGTTCTAGGCAATTCTTCAGCCCAATTAGGGCCACTATGGTGGGCAGCACATCATCGTCATCACCATCGCTACGCAGATACAAAACAGGATATTCATTCACCTATTGTTCATGGTTTATGGTGGTCGCACATTGGCTGGGTGATGTGTCCTGAATATTCCAAAACAGATGAAAGGAACGTCCGTGATTTTGCACAATATCCAGAGTTGCAATGGTTAAACCGTTTTCACATGGTTGTGCCTATTGTACTAGCCGTCACCTTGGCTGCAATTGGGCTACTGTTGCAGCACTATATTCCTCAGCTAAAAACCACTGGCTTACAGATGCTTGTCTGGGGATTCTTTTTTAGTACTTTACTACTTTATCACTCGACTTTTACAATTAATTCTCTTGCCCATATCTTTGGATATCGTCGCTTTAACACAACAGATACTAGTCGCAACAATTGGTTTTTAGCTCTAATTACTCTAGGTGAAGGTTGGCATAATAATCATCATTACTATCCAGCTTCAGAACGGCAAGGATTCTACTGGTGGGAAATAGATGTTACTCATTACATTCTGAAGCTACTTGCATGGCTTGGAATCGTTTGGAATTTAAGAACTCCTCCCAGCCAAATCTATGAACAATTGTCTTTAAAATCGGCAAATAAAACTTCTCAAATTATCAAGATTGGTGATAGCGATGTCGATTGAATAATAAAAGCTTCCCCTGTCTTGAAAATAAGGCAGAGGAGGCAGGGGGCAGAGGGGAAAGTACAGACGCGATTAATCGCGTCTTATACAATAACTCTCCCCTGCACAAGCGCAGGCTTTGAGAGATGTGGTGAGAAATCCGGGTTAATGCCCCATGCCCATTGAAATAGCAAGTTTTCAGTGCGATCGCCGCTTTCGTAGCGACTGTCTTGAAAGTAAAGTAATCGCCGAAATAGTAATTGCTGTCTCAAAAGCTATTTTGGCGACTCCCGAAACAGCAATTGCGATCGCTCTAGCGAGTGTTAGGTAATGTCTTTAATGTTGGGTAGTTCACTCAGTATATTCCTGCAAAGTGAAGATAATTTGCCTGTTACCAGTGAAACACATTTTTTTTTGTGTTTCAGTATACAATAATTATTTTTTTAGATTAAGATATTAATTTAGCGATTCCAGTAATTAGCAAAAGTTAATCAGCTTGTTGGTAATGGGTAATGGTGGCAGGAGAAATCAATGGTTCTTCCTAAGCCCCAAACCCGAATGTCCAAGCACTTTTCCTGATTATCTGGGAGTGGTATTGTTAAGTAATTATACTTTTATTCAAAAATTGATAGTTCGGAATTTAAAACTAATGAACGCTATAGACTTTAAGCCATGCTGCCAAACTGCTCAACCAGTCAGCGAAAGGCTTAGTTGATTTTATTGCCCAACTCAAACTTAGCTGAGTTATGTAGATTCCTGATAGTAGCAATCAGCCTAGCTTATCAGCATCTGCAATCCATACTTAAAGGAGAATTCCAAGCCACACATTTAATTTTATTAAGAAATATCAAGGTTTTGGCAAACTAGTTATATGCCCAATCAATTTACTACTCAAACCTTGTCTACTCAAACCCCTAGTTCTTTATTAACTCTCACGATCGCCCCAACAAAGGTAATACGTGGTTCTAGCGTGTTGCAGACGGCATCAGAAGCGATCGCGCATTTAGGAAATCGCCCGTTAATTGTAGTAGGTAATAGCACTGTTGCAATTAGCCAAGATTTGCAACCAATTTTAGAAAAACGGCAGTTGCAGATAGCCCAAGCCTCCTATGGTGCAGATTGCTGTGAAGCTAGCCTGAAATCTTTACGTAAGGCAGCAAAAGAACATAAAGCTGATCTCATTATCGGTGTTGGTGGTGGCAAAGCACTCGATACAGCTAAGTTAGTCGCACATCAATTACAGTTGCCAGTGGTGACAATTCCCACCTCAGCAGCTACCTGTGCAGCTTGGTCTGCCCTCTCAAATGTGTATTCTGAGCATGGGGCGTTTCTTTATGATGTGGCACTGTCTCGCTGTCCCGATTTACTCATACTCGATTACGACTTAATTCAAACTGCACCGCAACATACATTAGTGGCGGGAATTGGAGATGCGATCGCCAAATGGTACGAAGCCTCAGTCAGTAGCGGCCATTCGCAACAAACTCTAATCATTGCCGCAGTGCAACAAGCACGAGTTTTGCGCGATATCTTATTGCAAAAGTCAGTAGATGCCCTCAAAGAACCAGGTACTGAGGTTTGGCGAGAAGTCGTAGACGCCACAGTTTTAATGGCTGGAGTAATTGGTGGACTCGGAGGGGCCCAATGTCGTACTGTTGCCGCCCATGCCATACATAATGGTTTAACTCACATTGCGGGACATGGCAGTATTCATGGTGCAAAAGTCGCTTATGGTATCTTGGTGCAGCTGCGTTTAGAAGAAATGGTACAAGGCAATCAACTAGCTGCGGCATCTAGACAACAGTTGCTGAAGTTCTATGCAGAGATTGGACTGCCGCAAAAATTAAGCGATTTGGGATTGGGCAATATTACACTCAGTGAACTGCAAACAGCCGCTGAAATTGCTTTATCTCCTAATTCTGACATCCATCGGCTACCCTTTAAAGTGGCGGTGGAACAGTTAATGGCCGCGATGGTTTCTACCACTGCACCAATAGATAGTCGAGACACGACAAATCGCGTCTCATCAAGGGGAATAAGTGACGAGGTTGAGGAATGAGTTTGGATTGGATTGTACCAGCAGAACGTATACAGAAGTTGCCACCTTATGTGTTTGCCCGTCTAGATGAACTCAAGGCGAAAGCAAGGGAACAAGGGCTGGATTTAATAGATTTGGGCATGGGAAACCCCGATGGCGCAACACCACAACCAGTGGTAGAAGCAGCAATCAAGGCTTTGCAAAATCCGGCAAATCACGGTTATCCTCCTTTTGAAGGCACTGCTAGTTTTCGCCGTGCTATCACAAATTGGTACAATCGCCGTTATGGTGTCGTTCTCGATCCCGATAGTGAAGCTTTGCCGCTACTCGGTTCTAAAGAGGGATTAGCGCACCTCGCGATCGCCTACATTAACCCTGGTGATTTAGTTCTTGTACCTTCTCCCGCTTATCCTGCCCATTTTCGCGGCCCGGTAATTGCTGGGGGGCAAGTTTATAGCTTAATTCTCAAACCAGAAAATGACTGGTTAATTGATTTAGCGGCTATTCCTGACGAGGTTGCCGAAAAAGCCAAAATACTTTATTTCAATTATCCCAGCAATCCGACTGCTGCCACTGCACCCCGCGAATTTTTTGAAGAAATCGTTGCCTTCGCCCGTAAATATGAAATTCTTTTGGTGCATGACTTGTGTTATGCCGAGTTAGCTTTTGATGGTTATCAACCGACTAGCTTGTTAGAAATTCCCGGTGCGAAAGATATTGGTGTAGAGTTTCACACCTTATCCAAAACTTATAATATGGCAGGCTGGCGTGTGGGGTTTGTGGTAGGTAACCGCCATGTAATTCAAGGTTTACGCACCCTGAAAACGAACTTGGATTACGGCATTTTTGCTGCCTTGCAAACAGCCGCCGAAACCGCTTTGCAACTACCAGATGTATATTTACATGAAGTTCAACAACGTTACCGCACCCGCCGCGATTTCCTCATTCAAGGATTAGGAGAATTAGGTTGGGATATCCCTAAAACGAAGGCGACAATGTATCTTTGGGTGAAATGTCCTGTTGGGGTTAGTTCAACGGATTTTGCCTTGAATGTATTGCAGCAAACTGGTGTTGTAGTGACTCCAGGTAATGCCTTTGGAGTTGCAGGCGAAGGATATGCGCGGATTAGTTTGATTGCAGAGTGCGATCGCCTGGGTGAAGCTTTGCAGAGATTTAAACAAGCCGGTATCCGCTATCAAGCCGAAGCTGTAATCTCTGGTTCAGAATAAAGATAGCAAACTTGAAAAAATCAAATTGATGCTAACCCCCTCTGCTGCCATCCCCCATTTAATTGTCGCAGGCTTTCATGCCCTTTCTGACCCCATAAGGATTAGTGTGCTGGAACTACTGCGACAGCAAGAATTATGTGTGTGTGACTTGTGCGACGCTTTGGGGGTAACTCAGTCAAAGCTGTCATTTCACCTCAAAACCCTCAAGGAAGCTGGCTTAGTTAATTCTCGTCAAGAAGGACGCTGGATTTATTACAGCCTCAATATCTCTCAATTCGTTGCCTTAGAGAAATATTTAGCTGATTACAGCCGCTTCAGCCAGATATTGCCTGCGCGTACCTGCAATAAGCCTTCCTAATACATCAAGTTTTTTTGATGAATTTTTGTATATAGAGCGATGTTTGTCATTGACATATCAATTTTTTTTGAAATGATAGACATATAGCTTTAAATACAACCCACGGTGGTGAGGTCAATGCAGGCAAAAGCGAAAAAATTGGCTCTTGCTCTAGGGATATGTGCATTAGCAAGTAGTTGCTCGACTACATCTAATATCGATAATCAAACTCAGTCACAGCAGAAAGTAAGCCAAGTAAGCAATCCTCAAACGATTGCCAGAATTAAGATTGACGGTTCGAGTACTGTACATCCAATTACACAGGCGATCGCGAAAGAATTTCAAACAACCTCCAAAAATAACGCCCAAGTTCAACTGAACATTTCCGGTACTAGTGGCGGCTTTGAAAAATTCTGTGCTGGAGAAACTGATATAACCAATGCCTCTCGACCAATTTTAAAACAAGAGATGGAAGCTTGTAATCAAAATGGTGTGAGGTACTTCGAGTTACCGATTGCTTTTGATGCGCTAACTATCGCCGTTCATCCGCAAAACAATTGGGCGAAAGATATTACCGTAGCTGAATTAAAGAAGATTTGGGAACCCGCTGCTGAAGGGAAAATCACTCGATGGAACCAAGTGCGTGCATCTTGGCCCGATCGCCCCCTAAATTTATATGGTGCTGGTAAAAAATCAGGTACTTTTGATTACTTTACAGAGGCAACTGTAGGAAAAGTCAGAGCTAGCCGTAACGACTACACAGCTAGCGAAGATGATAATGTTTTAGTCCAAGGTATTAGTAAAGACCCAAATGCTTTAGGTTATTTTGGATACTCTTATTATGAAGAAAACCAAGGTAAATTAAAAGCTGTTGCAGTCAACAACGGCAAAGGTGCTGTGTTGCCATCACGGGAAACAGTAGAAAAAGCACAATATCAGCCACTATCCCGACCTTTATTTATCTACGCTAATTTCGAGTATTCACAAAAGAAACCAGCAGTAAAAGATTTTTTAGATTTCTACCTCAAGAATGCACCAACCACAGCAACTTCTGTAGGCTATGTCCCTTTACCAGATGAAGCTTACAACCTCGATTATGTTCACTTCAACAAAGGCAAAGTAGGAACAGTGTTTGAGGGAGAAGCTGAGTTGAACCTGACGATTGGTGAGTTATTACGCAAACAAGCAAAGTTTTAGGGATCTAGGGGGTTGGGTGCTGGAAGGCAGGATTTTTCCCAATCCCTTTGAAATGCTGTCCATTTAAATAGCAGTAGGAAATTTGATGAGAATACGTGTTGGAATCAACGGATTTGGTAGGATTGGACGGCTAGCTCTGCGGGCTGCTTGGGGTTGGCCGGAACTAGAGTTTGTCCATATCAACGAAATAAAAGGTGGAGCAGTCGCGGCGGCTCATTTACTCAAGTTCGATTCTGTACACGGGCGATGGGAACCAGAAGTAGAAGCACAGGGCGATGGCATCCTTATTGATGGTACACCTCTAAGCTTTAGCGAGTATTCCCAACCTGGTGAAATTCCTTGGGAAGATTTAGGTATTGATTTAGTACTAGAATGCTCCGGCAAATTTAGAACGACCGCCACCCTTGACCCCTATTTCAAGCGAGGAGTGCAGAAGGTAATTGTAGCTGCTCCAGTCAAGGAAGGAGCGTTAAATATCGTTATGGGAGTCAACGACCACCTTTACGAGCCTGAGCAACATCATCTTCTAACCGCTGCCTCCTGCACTACCAACTGTTTAGCTCCTGTTGTCAAGGTGATTCATGAAGGGTTAGGCATTAAGCATGGGGTAATTACAACAATCCATGACAACACTAATACTCAAACTATCGTCGATGCTCCTCATAAGGATCTGCGTCGGGCACGAGCTACCAGCTTGTCTTTGATTCCAACATCAACTGGATCAGCAACAGCTATAGGACTAATTTATCCCGAACTCAACGGCAAACTTAATGGTCTAGCAGTGCGGGTTCCACTACTCAATGCTTCTTTGACAGACTGTGTATTTGAAGTTGTGCGACCAACAACTGTCGAAGAGATTAATAGCTTGTTAAAAGCTGCTTCTGAGCGCGCACCGCTCAAAGGTATTTTAGGCTATGAAGAACGGCCTTTGGTATCTATCGACTATAAAGACGATCCTCGGTCTTCTATCATTGATGCCCTCTCCACAATGGTAGTAGACCAGACGCAAGTAAAAGTACTGGCTTGGTATGACAACGAATGGGGCTACGCCAACCGCATGGTTGAACTAGCCCGTAAGGTCGCTTTGAGTTTGAAGGATTCAAAGTGATTGGGCATTGATTATTAGTAAGCAAAAAAATTCTTTACCAATCCCCAATCCCCAGTTCCCAGCCCCCAATTTTCTCATGACTTCTACTACAGCTTCTCGCGCCAATTTCAAGAACTATATCTTGGTCACCCTCGCCTATTGGGGTTTTACCATTACCGATGGGGCCCTGCGAATGCTGGTGCTGCTCTACTTCAACAAAATTGGCTATACCCCACTACAAATTGCCTTTCTATTTCTGTTCTACGAAGTCTTTGGGGTAATTACGAACTTCTTAGGCGGTTGGATTGGCTCTCAGCTGGGGCTTAAGGTGACGCTTTATACTGGCATCGGACTACAGATTTTCTCTCTGGTGATGCTCTCATGCCTCAATCCCAGCTGGGTACAGTGGATTGCAGTCCTTTATGTAATGGTGGCTCAGGCATTTTCTGGGATTGCTAAAGACCTGACCAAGATGAGTTCTAAGAGTGCGATTCGGTTGGTAGTGCCCCAGGATGCCCAATCTTCTTTGTTCAAGTGGGTAGCAGTACTGACTGGTTCTAAGAATGCTCTCAAAGGAGTTGGCTTCTTTGTTGGTAGCGCACTTCTAGGTTTAGTTGGCTTCGTTAATTCTCTGTGGATTATGGCAGTGGGACTGTTCTTGATTATGTTCACTGGGCTAATGCTGCCCAAAGGAATGGGCAAAATCAAGAAGAAAGTCAAGTTTAGCCAACTATTTTCTAAGAGCCAAGAAATTAACATACTCTCAGCTGCTCGATTCTTTCTCTTTGGTTCCCGTGATGTCTGGTTTGTAGTGGGATTGCCAGTATTTTTGCGGGGGCCTTTAGGCTGGTCGTTTTATCAAGTTGGTGGATTTTTGGCGTGTTGGGTAATTGGCTACGGCATTATTCAGTCTTTAGCACCGACACTGATCCAGCGACTTGGCTCTGGTCGTCCGCCGCAATCAAAGACTATCCAGTTTTGGACATTTACCTTAACAGTCGTTCCAGGCGCGATCGCCCTTGCTCTTCAATTAGGTGTACCTGCCAATATTGCGATCGTTGGTGGACTCCTGATTTTTGGCGTGGTATTTGCCTTTAACTCAGCAGTTCACTCTTATTTAGTGTTGGCATTTACCGATGATGACAAGGTAGCGCTGAATGTGGGTTTCTACTATATGGCTAACTCTGGTGGTCGATTGGTAGGTACTGTCTTGTCGGGTTTAATCTACCAGCTTTACGGGTTGGTGGGTTGTTTGTGGGCATCCATGTTCTTTGTACTAGCAGCAGCAGTCATTTCGTTAAAGTTACCCAATCCGCAACCAAGCAAAGCGATCGCCTGGAAAGCCGGAGATGGAGATTGATTAACTATTACTTTTAGGTTTAAAGCGATGAGTATCAATCCACAGGCCAATAAAGCTCCAATGCAAGCTGGGAGCAACCTAAGCTTTTTTGAAAGATATCTCACCGTTTGGGTTTTTTTGTGCATCTTCATAGGAATTGTACTGGGGAGATTATTTCCAGGAATAGCGGTAACCCTAGATTCGATCAGCGTATATCAAGTATCAATCCCTATTGCAATGTGTCTGTTTTTCATGATGTACCCCATCATGGTCAAGATTGACTTTACTCAAGCTGCAAATGCTATCCGCGCTCCTAAACCAGTGCTTCTCACCTTGGTGGTAAACTGGCTAATTAAACCATTCACAATGGTAGTATTTGCCCAGTTTTTTTTGGGATGGTTATTTTGCCCATTAATTACAGGTACTGAATTAATTCGTGGTAGCGAAGTAGCACTAACAAATTCGTACATTGCTGGGACAATTTTACTGGGAATTGCTCCTTGTACAGCAATGGTGCTGCTGTGGGGATATCTTTCTTACGGTAATCAAGGTCACACCTTGGTGATGGTATCAGTTAATTCTTTAACAATGCTGTTTTTGTACGCACCTTTGGGAAGGTGGCTACTAGCAGCAAATGATTTAACTGTACCCTGGCAAACGATTGTTTTTTCGGTGCTAATTTATGTAGGGTTGCCCTTATTAGCAGGAATGTACAGTCGTTATTGGATTTTCAAACACAAAGGTAGAGAGTGGTTTGAAAAGCGATTTTTAAAGTATCTCAGTCCTGTTGCTATTAGTGCCTTGCTGATTACTTTAGTCTTGCTATTTGCGTTTAAGGGTGAGTTGATAGTCAACAATCCCTTACATATCTTATTAATAGCTGTACCGCTATTCATTCAAACTAATTTCATTTTTTTGATTAGTTATGTAGCAGCGTTGAAACTCAATTTATCGTATGAAGACGCCGCACCCGCAGCATTAATCGGAGCCAGCAATCACTTTGAAGTTGCTATTGCCACTGCTGTGATGCTGTTTGGCTTAAATTCTGGCGCTGCACTGGCCACGGTGGTAGGAGTTTTAATCGAAGTTCCAGTAATGTTGATGCTGGTTGAGTTCTGTAAACGAACTGCGGCTTGGTTTCCACGAGAACCGGAAAAGGCAACACTACGAGATCCGCGCTGTATTAATTATTGGGAGTAAATCCATGTACCACGACGTTCTTTATGATTAATTATTAAATTCTACAAGGAGCAAATGTTATGGCAGTTTTGAAAACTCATGTGGCTTTGAATGTTACCGAAATTGACAAGTCAGTAGCATTTTATCGCGCGATGTTTGGTTTAGAACCTATGAAATATAAGGCTGACTACGCTAAGTTTGATATTTCCAACCCAGCGTTAAACTTGACACTCAACCTAGCTGCTAGTGTGCAGACTGGTGGCGCATTGTCTCATTTGGGTGTACAGGTGGAAAGCACAGAAGAAGTACAAGCAGCTATCAGACGCTTTACTGAGGCTGGATTAGCATTATTCACCGAAGAAAATACTGATTGTTGCTACGCTTTGCAAGACAAAGTGTGGGTAACAGATCCAAATGGTAATAAATGGGAAGTATTTGTAGTGAAGGTGGCAGACACAGCACCCAGCAAAGAAGTAGCACCAACTTTGAAAAAACCGTGTTGTGCGTAAAGAAAAATTCGGGCGGTCTTCCGCCCGAAACTTCAATTAATGCCGAACAAAGATAGAAAAAATCAAGAATTCACCTGAGCGCGATTGCGCGGAGCGCAGCGCCAAGGCGATCGCATGATTAATTACCCAAAAACATCATGAAACGAGTAATGTTTATTTGCAAGCATAATTCCCGCCGCTCCCAAATGGCAGAGGGCTTTGCGAAAATATTAGGAGAAGGCAAAATTGCAGTCTCTAGTTCTGGTTTGGCAGCTAGCAAAGTAGATCCAATTACTGTTGAAGTCATGTCAGAAATTGGCATTGATATCAGTAATCAGAGTTCTAAGCCTTTAAGTAATTTCCATCCTGAAGATTACGATGCAGTGATATCTTTATGCGGTTGTGGTGTTAATTTACCCGAAGAGTGGGTGTTAAGAGAAGTGTTTGAAGATTGGCAACTTGACGATCCAAAAGGAGAATCTATTGCCACATTTCGCCGTGTTCGAGATGAAGTTAAAGAACGGGTTCTAAATTTAATTGAATCTCTGAGTTAAAAAGTCTCATATGCTGTGGCTGTCAATGCATCCAATCAAGAATGGCTAAGTCCGGCGATGTACTATTTATGCCCATCTCCTTACTTGACTACAGTAACTGGGGTTCCAATACTTACCTCATAGAATAATTTTTGAATATCCTTGTTGTACATGCGAATACAGCCGTGTGAAGCTGCTTTACCTACTGATTCAGGATTCGGAGTACCGTGAAAGCCAATCCAATTCTTTCCATTTGTCCAAAATCCAATCCAGTAATGACCGAGAGGATTTTCAGGGTCGCCTCCTGGGATAGATTTACCTGTAAAAGGATGTATCCAAATAGGATTTTTTAACATTTCAACTACTTGGAAATTGCCAGTTGGAGTTTCCCAGCCTTGGCGACCTACTGCAATCTTATAACTTTTAACTCGGTTTTTTCCTCGATACACACTTACTTGACGGCGACTCAGACTAATTTCTAAGCGAGTAGGTTGACTAATTAAATCATCGTTATTATTTTGTTGATTAACTAATCTCTGTAGCAAATTAGAGGAAATTTTTTGCTGGGAAGCTAAGGATATTTGAGGGCTGTAGTAAAGCCCAAAAGTATAAATTAAAAAAGCTATAATGCCTGAGCTTTTTAAACTTTTCATGATTTGTTTTTTGAAATAAATGCTTAGTAATTAAGCCCGCCAAAAATTTATTATTGTTAAATATTAATTGCCAGTGTTATTAGCAAAAAATACTCCTGATAAACAATTGAGTTTCACTATTAGATATCAGGAGTATTCTCGATAATCGGAAAAAGCAGACTATTGGTACTCAACACTTCAGTCCTTCAAGGTGTTGTAGGCACTATCTTTGGCTTCTTGCTTTCTGAGCATCTACGACAAATATGATGCTAATTTACCACAGTGCTCTAACACCACGACCGGAATTTTGTCCGCCTGTTGTGTTATTGACACCTGAATTTCCCTCAGTTCCGGTAGTGTCGATATTTTGATTATCCTGGGTTCCGGGAGTGTTGAGATTTTGATTTCCTCCAGTTGTTCCAGGAGTGTTGAGATTTTGATTTCCTCCAGTTGTTCCAGGAGTGTTGAAATTTTGGTTCCTCTGGGTTCCAGGGGTGTTGAAATTTTGATTTCCTCCAGTTGTTCCAGGAGTGTTGAGATTTTGATTACCTTGACTTCCGGGAGTGTTGAAATTTTGGTTCCTCTGGGTTCCAGGAGTGTTGAAATTTTGATTTCCTCCAGTTGTTCCAGGAGTGTTGAGATTTTGATTACCTTGACTTCCGGGAGTGTTGAAATTTTGGTTCCTCTGGG
>NZ_JCACKA010000087.1:0-15687 GCF_059505145.1 Mojavia sp. | reverse complement strand
GATTACCTTGACTTCCGGGAGTGTTGAAATTTTGGTTCCTCTGGGTTCCAGGAGTATTGAGATTTTGATTACCTTGACTTCCGGGAGTGTTGAAATTTTGGTTCCTCTGGGTTCCAGGAGTGTTGAAATTTTGATTTCCTCCAGTTGTTCCAGGAGTGTTGAGATTTTGATTACCTTGACTTCCGGGAGTGTTGTAATTTTGATTTCTTTGGGTACCGGGAGTGTTGAGATTTTGATTGCCCCCTATGCCGGAACCGTCAGTTGTTTGTCCAGCTTGGGAATATAAGCTATGATTTTTTAGCGTTTCACGAATTTTTATACCACTAGATGTGGAATTGGGCAGTGCGGATGCTGGTAGGCTAAGTAAAGCAGTTACACTAGCAACTCCTATGAGGCTAGCAAACGTTTTGTATAAGCTTAATTTTTCGTTCATTGTTATCTCCTTGATTTGAATCTCAAATAATCCTAAACCGCTAAACAATTTGCTATTTTTTCAACAAACTGCTGTTTCACTTCTGACACTGTAATTAAATCAGAAGTCTTTAATTTGTTTTTGCTATGTCCTTTTAAAAGTTAGCTCTGTTAACTTAATGACTCGTCTATCTAAAGGCAAAGATTCAGTATATCAATTAGAGAACTAAAGGCATACTAAATTGATAACTAAAGAGTGATTGATTAATATATGTGCAAAATAATTAGAGTGGCAAACCTAGCTAGCGGGGACTTCCAAAGAAATAAATTAATCAAAAAAATCAACAATCATACCTAAACAATAATAATCATTATGAGGGGGAAATCCTTTATGTCGATACCAGAATCCGAAATCGCCCAATTAGCAGTTGTATAGTCTAGCTATGCCTTGACGGTGCAGTTAAAATTATCTGCTATAAACCATGAGCAATAACGACGAACCTGAAAATTTTGTTGGCGATCGCAGCAATTTCAACTTAGACAAAATCAGAATTGAGATTCCTGGCGATCAAAAACCAACTTATCAGGAGAGGATTCCCTTTGTCTATAACCCAATGGGTTAGATTTCCCTGAGAGGTCGAGCAATGAGAAGTATGTCTTCTGGAACAATACCTTGGTGGGTGCTGATTTCGGCTGGGTGTTGTTTGGAAGGTTGTTTTTATTGCTTTTGAGTACTGCTATATCTTTGATAACATACGCTCTAATCCCATCTTTAATTATTTCTGGAATTCCTGTTTTAATAGGAACACTTGCAAAACTCTCAACAAAAAAACGTAGAAGGAGATAGTTGAGGTTGAGGCGATCGCAGTACCATACCGGATTGCCTTTTCCTCTAAGAAACATAGGAGAGCGATCGCCCTTAATTGTACTTCTGTTAAAAGCGATCGCTAATAGTCATTATCAGCTACACAAATTCCTTTACATTTAATACCGTTCGTAGCTGTGCGCTGACAATGAGAACATAGAACTTTTTCGTTTTCTGTTTTTTGATTGATACTTATATTAGTGCTTGCAGTAAAACAGTCTTTTTCTGTCTGGATTTTTGCAGTCATAAGGGTGGAAGTATTTTTTGCGGTTTACATTTTACAAGTTAGTTAAAAGCAATCATAAATGAGGCAGCTGATTGACTAATCGGTTTATTCAACTTCATCTTCTCCATCACCTTGGACAGTTTTGATAGCTGATTCCAGACGAGAACCAGCCTCACGAATATAATATCCAGCCGCGCCAAGGTCTTCAAACACGCTATCAAATTGAGGATGAGTTGACCCAAAAATCTTTCTCAATGGTAAAAAAGATGACACACACTGCACAAAGTTACCAATAAAATTGTAATATAAATAGCAGTGAAAAAGCACCCAGAATTAGCGTTTTTTTAAGGGAGATGAAAGGAATATTAGGTATAAAACTAAAATGCAGTTTTAGCTTGACAATAAAAAAGTTAACCTCCAAAAAGCAATGAAATAGGGGTTAATCAAACCCACACGCTATCAGGAAAATAAACACCCTTGAACAATCAACTCTTCTTTAAGGAAAAATTACAAGCCTTGCTTAAGGAGATTCAAACCAATAACGATGGCTCTCCTGTTACTAATTTAAAGCTAGATAAAATCTTAGCCGCAGAAATTGAACAATTGACGACCCAACTAGAAAGCGTCAATCCTAATCCTAATCCTCTCCTTCATGCTATTTCTTTGCTGGAGGGAGCTTGGCAATTGCAATACTCCACTGCTAGAGAAATCCGTTCTTTAGCTTCCCTGCCATTAGGATTAAAGGTAGGTAAAGTCTATCAGGTAATTAATGTTGCTAATAAACTATTTTTCAATTTAGCTAAAGTTAAACATTCTTTAGGGCTATTGTCGGGATATGTAAAAGTCACAGCTAGCTTTGAGCCTGCAACAGTTGATTCATCGTCTGTACCAGACAAGCGTATCAATGTCTATTTTGACAAACGTTACCTATCAATTGAGAAGATTATTGGCATTAGTACCCCCCAACTCAATCCATTTAAAGTTGTTCCGGCTAATAATCCTACTGGCAGAATTGCCACCCTTGATATTACTTACTTAGATGAAACCTTGAGAATTGGACGTGGAGGCGATGGCAGTTTATTCATTCTTACAAAATCCAATGATTTACCTGACAACACCACGCTCATCTAAACGCGATAGCGCAGCTTCTTTGGTAGCATCGCATTTTAATCAATGACCTGTCTTCTGGTGGATTTAATCTGCCCTCGCTTAGTTTTACTGTCAAGGCGTTTTTTTTGAGAGCTGCGAGTTGGTTTAGTAGGTTTACGTATTTGGGGCAGTATAACTGCACTTTTGATCAGTTGTTTAAGCCGTTCTAAAGCCTCCTCCCGGTTTTTTTCCTGGCTGCGGTGTTCTTGAGCTTTGATGACAATTACTCCCTCTTGGGTAATGCGTCGGTCGTTCAGTTTTAGAAGTTGCTGTTTATAGAAAGTGGGTAATGATGAAGCTTCAATGTCAAAGCGTAAATGGATAGCAGTGGAAACCTTATTTACATTTTGACCACCTGCTCCTTGTGAGCGAATCGCGCTAATTTCGAGTTCGCTATCGGGGATGATAATTTTGTGAGAGATTTGCAGCATATCTTATATATAGCGTTATTAGCGCGATCGCCCTTGGTCTTGCAGAAAATTGCACCGCGAATTAGTCTTTGCACCCATAAAATATGGTACTTAAGCATGAAAACGAAAAATCATGGGTCAGCGCAACTGCATGAACCGTGTAGCTATGAAGTTTATTGCCGATGAAGATTACAGAGGCTGATTTTCTTGAGATGTTTCATGATCAGTAGGGAAGTTAAGATTTTTATTATGTGTCGTTTACTTGCCTACCTCGGTTCGCCTATTTCTCTGGAACATTTGCTGTACACACCAGAACACTCCCTGATTGTGCAGAGTTATCAACCCCGCGAAATGATTTCTGGGGTTGTTAATGCTGATGGCTTTGGTATGGGTTGGTACGATCAGCAAAAAGCTACCGAACCCTTTATTTACAAAAATATCTTGCCTATTTGGAATGACCAAAATCTGCCAAGTCTCAGCCGTTATGTTGAATCAGGGCGTATCTTAGCCTATATTCGTAGCGCTACTGCTGGTCAAGCTCTAGATTTTAGTAACTCTCAGCCATTTCAGTACCAGCGTTTGTTATTTACCCACAATGGACGGATAGAGAAGTTTCGACAGACGCTATACAGACCAATTCGTAATCACCTCAGCAATGAAATTTATCAATCTATCCAGGGAAGTACAGATTCTGAACACATCTTTGCTTTGCTGCTTCATCACTTGGAATCTAACCCCGGCAAAACTATAGAGCAGGCTTTATACATAACGTTACTTAATTTGTCGGAATTAGCAAAGGAATATCAAACCTCTGTTTCCGCAAACATGGTAATCAGTGACGGAAATCGTCTGATTGCTTCTCGCTTTAGTACACAAACGCCTGCTCCATCTCTTTACTGGCTACGCGATGATCCAACTTTTCCCAAATCAGTAATTATTGCATCCGAACCATTATTTACTGGTAATTGGATCGCTTGCCAAGAAAATAGCATCATCAGTGTAGGAGAAGACTGTGATATCCAATTTGAGCAAATCTAGTGTCAAAGAGGCTATAATTCGCGCTTTCGTTGAATGTCGTTCTACAACTCTGGCGCTGTTCGAGGGTATGGACAAGGCTACGTTTTGTAGTCAACCGCATCCTGATTTTAGTCCTGTTGGCTGGCACTTAGGACATATTGCTTACATTGAGTCTTTGTGGCTGTTAGAACGCAGTGCAGGCTTGCCATGTTTGTTTCCGCAATACCGTCAGCTGTTTGCGGCTGATGGTTTACCTAAAGCAAAGCGTGTGCAATTACCTGAGTTGAAAGAAATCCGTTATTACTTGGATACCGTTAGAGAGAAAGCGCTGGATTTTTTAGAAACCGCTGATGTTGAGCAAAATGAACGTCTGTGGCGCTTTTTGATTCAGCACGAAAGCCAACACTGCGAGATTATTTGCATGGTGTTGGAATTAGCAAAAATCTCAATATCGGATAAGAAGTCGCTTTGCACTGATGAACAAAGCCAAGCATCCCTTGATTTTGAAGAGATGATTCAAATTCCAGCAGGCGAATTTGAGCAAGGGAGCAATTCTATTGATGCTTTGGATAACGAATCTCCTGCACACCAAGTATATTTAGATACTTATTGGATAGACCGCTATCCTGTGACTTGTAGGCAGTATCGGGCATTTATGGATGCAGGCGGTTACCAAAATTCTCGTTGGTGGTCAAAAGCTGGGTGGGAATGGTTGCAAACTGAGCAGGTAACACAACCGCTTTATTGGCAAGGCGATCGCGCCTGGGATAATCACCCAGTTTGTGGTGTTAGTTGGTACGAAGCCGAAGCTTACTCACGATTTGTTGGTAAGCGTTTACCGACAGAAGCTGAGTGGGAAAAAGCAGCTAGTTGGGATGTCACCGCAACAGTTTTAGTTGAAAATTGTAACTGCGATCGCGTAGCGCGCCCTGTTGCCCAACCGCACGGAGTGCGGTTGCCTCAAAGCGGAGCTTTGAGGAAGTCTGTTCTTCCAGAACAAGCGTGTCTTCATACGGGCGATCGCCTCTTCGGTCAAACTACACCAGTTAATGCTTATCCTGGCGGACAAAGTGTCTATGGTTTATATGACACTTTAGGAAACGTCTGGGAGTGGACGGCTTCTTGGTTTGATGGCTATCAAGGATTCCAAAGTTATCCTTATATAGGTTACTCGCAAGTTTATTTTGACCAAAAGCATCGGGTTTTAAAAGGCGGTAGTTGGGCAACTCGTCCTTGGGTACTGCGTCCTAGTTTTCGCAACTGGTATTATCCCAGTGTGCGTCAGCTTTTCGCGGGGTTTCGCTGTGCTACTAGCGATTACCATTAATCCTGGGTAGCGATCGCTACCAATACAACTAGTAAAGATAGGGTTCTTATATTGGCAATTTGTCAACTATCTATTGGTAGATTGAATAAAACTCTACAAAAAGCAAAAGAAAAATGAATTCGAGTCTGTCAATGGAGATTCCAGCATATAACCATCAGGGTATTAAAGAATCACATTAACAAAACTCACTCGAATTCAGTTAAATTTAACATTAGGGATAAATTGGAACTATCTTAAGCCGTGCTTTTAAGCATTTATTAAGTATTTTTATTAAATCGTTACCATTAGGTGAAGTTACTAATATGTTAAGCTGAAATAGATAAATAAATCACAGTAATATAAATCACTAATATTTAATATTAGGTGGCTAACAAAAGACTGCCGTATTATTACTATTTTTGGTTATAAGCTAAAACCTTAAAGTCATTAGGATGGGTTCCATCAAATGCAATCCCCACCTTCTTCTAACTCTTGGCAAGGTCGCTTTATAGGTGATAACCAGCGATACCGTTTAGACAAACGGTTAGGTGGGGGTGGCATGGGGGAAGTATTCCTAGCAACTGATACCCGTGTAGGTCATAAAGTAGCATTAAAGTTATTGAAAGATACGCTGGTAGCATCAGCAGAGATGAGAAAGCGCTTTGAGCGCGAGGTAGCAGTTTGTGCAGCTCTACAAAGTGACCACATTGTTAAGATTAGTGATTGTGGAGTAACGTCTGAAGGCTATCCATTCTATGTAATGGAGTATCTGCGTGGGCAAACGTTACGTCAATTGCTGCTGCGTGAGAAGCGATTATCTGTTGAGCGAACTGCAAGTATCATCACTCAAGTTTGTAAAACTTTACATGTGGCTCACCAAGGAGTGATCCTCCAACGAGATGGAGGTCAAAGTAATGAGCATATTCAGGTGATTCATCGTGATTTAAAACCTGACAATATTTTTCTTGTGCCTACAGATTTAGGAGAGTGGGTGAAGATTTTGGATTTTGGTGTTGCCAAAATTCGGAGTGAATCCGAGCATACCAGTTTGACTATTACATTTATCGGCACATTTCGCTATGCTGCGCCTGAGCAAATCAAAAGCGATAAAAATATAGATGGTAGAGCAGATATTTACAGCTTAGGGATTATCCTCTATGAAATGCTGAGTGCGACAGATCCCTTTGGTTTATGCGTCAAACCTAATAATATCAGTGAAGCCTCTTGGGTATTAGCCCATGCTTATGAGCCTCCTAAACCACTGCGATCGCAACCTGGTTGTGAGCATTTATCTAGTGAACTAGAAGCTGTAGTGCTTAAATGTCTGCAAAAAAATCCCCAGAATCGCTTTGCAACAGTAGAAGAACTTGATCAAGCATTGCAGGCTGCTGTCGAGTATGAACAGTCTATTGTCACAAGTCAAACTTTAGACAAAATAGTTGCATACGAAATTACTCCTCGGCCATTGACACCGATTGAGCAAGGGGAACTGGAGGAAACAATCCCTCCTGTGCAAACGTTGT
This sequence comes from Mojavia sp., assembly GCF_059505145.1. NCBI lineage: Bacteria > Bacillati > Cyanobacteriota > Cyanophyceae > Nostocales > Nostocaceae > Mojavia > Mojavia sp. The sequence goes on along the minus strand of NZ_JCACKA010000087.1, from coordinate 8,780 downwards.
CCAATCAAGAAACAATTGGGCGATCGCTACAGCCAATTGCACAATGTCAACCTGAAGATGAGACTATTTTACGCCCTCAACCGTTACACAATCAAGGTTCAAATCACGAAACGATTCCTCGACCACTAAATCCTGTTGAGCAAAGCCAACCTGAAGATGAGACTATTATTCGACCACTAAATCCTGTTGAGCAAAGCCAACCTGAAGGTACTCTCATGCAACCACGCCCTTTGCAAAATCAGGGTTCAAATCACGAAACCATACCTCGACCATTGCAAGCACATCCTGTGCCCAATCAAAGCAATAATCAAAATTTAGTTGCTACTTCACCTCTGAATTATGCTGAAGTCAGCAACGCAGATGGCACATTGTATCAGCCACGACCTATACATCATCCATCTGAACAACCAGCAGCGGATGGCACATTGTATCAGCCACGAGCTATACATCATCCATCTGAACAACCAGCGGTAGAGGGTAAAATTTTTCAACAAAGGAAGAATGGGCAGCAAGCTCGCAAACTTCCTCAACATTTTTGGCAAATTCTTGGGGTAGTCTTGACAGTTGGGCTAACTTTAGTAGTGGTTGCCTACTTATATCCTCAGTGGCAATCTGGTAACAATTCAAATGACCAGAAAAATTTACCCAAGTTGTATCATGTATGGTGAGATTTCATGTATCAAGAATAAGGCTTATATGATGTCCGGCAAATTACTTGTGATATTATGTCATCAACCAAGGTAATCAGAGTGCTGTTATAGACTTGTCTTTTGCTTTGATGAAGAATTTCAAAATGTCACCGGATGGTCTAGTTCTCCGAGAGAAAGTTTAGCGATCGCCCCCAACAGAGTAGCGACGAAATCACATTTGGGTTTCAAATTCCTATTGAAGCTTTACCAGAAACATATAACTATACCTTAGTTGTAGATTCTCTTCAGCATTATCCCCAAGATACTCCTATCAATTTTCCGCAACAAATCAAAGTGCTGCTAAAAGAGCGTCAACTCGACAAACTATGTTGAGTTTAAGCAAGTTTAGAAATGCTTGACGCCAGCGAGGTAGTCCTTACAGCTTATAAAAGTCTTAAATGTATGGTATTCAACACCGTGAAATGCAATCATGATTGTTATCATCTCACTCATGTGCTTCTGTGAATGTATGCAACATTGACTAAAAATTTTTGCAACAAGTTTCCTTGTTGTTACAATCCTTCCCATTATTGTAAGAAATCATTGGTATCGCAAAAAATTTGTGTCAGGTTGAAGCGCGACGCAATTGTTTGTATCGCTGAGACTGCCATTTTTTTAATTCCAATTTCAGTCTTAGCCTTTTTTGTGACTTTTTTAACTTGTCAAACACATACATATTAAATAGCAGTATTACTCAAGGAGATAGTCTTATATGACACATCCAATTAATACTTTGCCACCCACTTCTTCAGGGCAATTAGATTATTCAGATCACACTCATGACCACGATACTGAAACAGATGCTGACTTTCTCAGTATCCAAGACCTTCCAGTTATTGATGATTACCTGATTGCAACCCAAGATGCTCCATTAAATGAACGTCCAGCCTTCTATAGTTCCGGTGATCTCTATACCTTTTTGACAACATCGAAAGAGACAAATTTTGTTTTTAATGCCTTCGACTTCTTCGTTCCACCAGGAGGTGGGCCAGTACCACATATTCACAATTACGAACACGAGGCATTTTATGTTGCAGAAGGTAAAGTAAATTTCTTCTTAGGTAACGAAGCTGGGATTACAGGAAGCCCACAAGAATTTGTCTTAGAAGGAGTGCCTACCGGAACTTTGGTTTTTGGGCCAAGATTGAGACCACATGGTTTTAAAAACATTGACTCTACAGCAGCCACATCGGGGGACAATCCAGGGGCAAGAATTCTTTCGATTACGACTCCTGGCGGACTAGATTACTTATTTGAATATGCAGGCGAACCAGTCGAAAATAGGAATAACCCGATCCCGCCTCCACCACAAGGAGGATTTACCCCTGGATTTATAGAATTTGCATTGCGAACTGCTTACCGCGGCCCATCATTTCCTCAAGGCGCTGCATTTCCTGGGTATCAACCGCCAGCAGGTACTCCTAAATATGTCTTGGTACTGCCAGATGACGCACCTCAAGGGCTAAAGGAGAAGATAAAAGCCCAGGTAGCTGGGGTAGAAGGTTTTAGCATTTGGAATGCTAGCGAAAGACCGAAATTTACTGGGCCTTTTGGAATCGAGTACACTTCTTTAACTAGCTTTGAAGAGTCAACAGATAATTTAAGCAACAATCGACTTTCGTACAATCAGTTTTCCCTACAACCCCAAGCTACAGATACATTTGTTCAAGCCAACTTAAATGGCAAACAAGTGGTGGCTCCTACTAAATCGCAGGCAACTGGCGTTGCCAATGTGGAATTAAAAAATAATGGTGATGTTAACTATAGCTTGACAGTTAAAGGTTTGGACTTTGGACTATTATCAAACTCTGGCCATTTCCAAACTCCTAATAATGAGTTAGATGATGTCACCTCTATCGAGATCCATTCAGGTAAACGGGGCAGCAATGATTCAGAAGTGTTTACTATTTTCGATCTCAAACATCATGATAAAGATGATTTCAATATCCGGTTGGATAAGGATGGCTCTGCCACTATTAAAGGCATCTGGGATGAAAAAGAGGAAAAAATTCCAGATGCTCTAAGTAATTTTCTTAAAAATAGTGGCTTACCGGGGCAAGAGAGTGGCTTCTATTTTGAGGTTGATACGAAAGGTCATCCGACAGGCGAGATTCGTGGTCAAATTGCTTACAATACTAATGATTTTGTTGACCAGGTTGAAAGTGATAACTATGAAGCTTTCTATGTAAAAGAAGGACAATTATCTTTCAAAATTGGTGATGAAGTTAGGCTTGTTGAACCGAATACTTTTGTCACTATTGCACCTGGAACTAAATATTCAATTGGTAACTTTGGAGCAACCGCAGTCAAGTCATTGGCAGTCTCAGTGATACCAGAAGAGATTAAGCCAATCATCCCTGATGATAGGGGTTACACCCTGATTGAAGGCAGCGAGACTCAAGATTCTCTCGTTGCTGGTAGCAAGACTAAAGTGCTTGGGAAAGGAGGAAACGATACACTCAAAATTGCCAGTGGCGGCAATAATCTTCTCTATGGTGGTGCTGGGGCTGATCAGTTCTGGATTGCTGATGGTAAATTACCTGATACAGTGAATGATCCTAGACAACCAACCTATTTCGGTCTACTACCGTTAGTAGATACGCAAAACACAATTGTGGACTTTCAACTTGGTGTTGACAAGATTAAGATTAGCGGTATCAACGGTATATCTAGTTTTGACGACTTGAAACTACTGCCTGCCTTTGGCGATATTCGTAGCACCAGCATCATCGCTACACTTGATGGTAAAGAAATTTCTTTAGCAAATGTAACGGGCGTTTTGTACGCTGAATTGTCGGCTAAAGATTTCGTCATACTCCCATCTAGCAATACTGATGACGGAGAATTACTCAACTTAGAACCCTACACTGGTAAAGATGTTAAAGTCACTTTCACCGTGAATCGTGAAGCTGCCTATAATAACTTTGTTGGTTTCTACAAGGTTCAAGATGCACAAGGAACTATTACTGATCCTGTAACGGGCAATCAATTGAAACCAACAGATGCAGGTTATACACAGCTAGCAGTCCAACAGCGTGAGCCTGGAGTTAATTTAAGCGTCGCAAAATTTGGTCAAGCTACCTTTGAAGATACTTTGAAGGGAGGATCTCTCTATGCTCCTTTCTTAATTGCTAATGCTAATCCTGCTACTCTCAACGATGATTTTAGTAAGGTTTACCTTCCTTTTATACAAGGGAACTCAGACAAAGTAGATCACATCCGCTTGCTAGGGGCTAATACCTTTGGCTTTGAGGATTTATATGGTGGTGGTGACCTGGACTTCAACGATATGACTGTCCAGGCTAAGTTCGCAGTTGTATAAAGGGTTTTGTCAATAAGGTTCAGTTAACAGTAGCCGTCATCCCTGAAGGGGTACGAAGTTTATTCAAGGCAGCCGCTCTCTATGAGCGACTGCCGTTTTTATTACGTTATTCTTGTTTAATGTGAAAGAGGCGATCGCTCATTCTTTCTCTAAACAAACTCTTTCCTTTCCACAGATTATAAAGGGCACAACGGGCGTTGTGCAACGCCACTTCCTACCCTGCGGGAAGACACCCGGAGGGTGTCTACAAGTCTGGCGGCCGAACGGAGTGGCTCCCCTACCCGTGTACTTCATTTAGCTGAAAAATGCTGTAAGTGCGATCGCCATAGCAGCCTCACACCTCATTGCATCATAGAGATAATTTATTACTACACTAATGCGTGTTGAATATAATAGATAATTGCTTCTGCTGTTGGTACATTAGTTGCTAGTAGAACTTGGTTAATGTTGCAGCTTCTCAACAGTGCTTCTTCATTTGGCTGCCCATGCTGAGATACTAGAAAGTCTCTCAAGAAAATAACTGCTAAAATATCACCTGAGTTAACTAATGAATTAATTGTTTGATATCCTCCAGATGTAGCTGCTGGGATTTGCTGAGTGATAGTTATACCTGTTTGTTGACGTAATACTTCGCTAATAGATGGCCAAGTAACTGTGTGACTTTGTGAGAAAAACTCTTGATGCTGATTAACAAACTCAGCAAGTTCTGTTTTTTTAGTTTCGTGAGCTATAAGGACTATGTTTTTTTGAGTGAGCATTGGGTGAGGCTCACTTACAGTTACTTCTGCAATGTCACTAAGTTGTGCTGTTTCAGAAACTTCTTCAAGAGTTTGGCTAGTTAACTCAGGAACTTCACCGCTTGACTCAGGTGCGGAAATTGCTATTTCAGGTACATTTAAAAATTCTAGTTCTGTGTTTTCTGGAGTATATATGGCATCTAATTCTGCTGCTGTGATTTCTAAAGCTAGAGCTTCTAAATCGCCAGCAATTACACTAATGTCTTCTGTGTCGCTAGTGCTTAAATCAATTAATGTTTCTTCAAGAAATTGACTAAATTCTACAGATGTTTGATTCCCAATTTCAGACACACTAGCTGCTTCTGCAACTGGTTCAACTATTTCTACATTAGTTATTTTCAAGTCAACAACTTCGCTGACCTCAGTCGGTTGGCTAACTGTATCACTTAGTTCAATGTTCGTATCTTCTAGAGTCACTTCACTAGCGTCTTCCGGCGCTTCAACCTCTGCAATATCTGCTTTAACTTCGTTGCTAACAAATGCTGGTACTTCGTTCACCACATCACGCGCCTGAACGATAGTGTAATCTTGCAGAATTTCTAAATCTATATCTTCATCTGGAACTTGGCTTGTTACCTCAGATAGCTGACTCACTATATCCCGTGGCTGCACGATAGTGAATTCTTGCTGAACTGGTAAATCTAAATCTATATCTTCATCACTGACAGCTTCTGGAGTTTCGCTCAATTCTGCGGGCGATCGCCCAATCATATCACGTGGCTGAACGGTAGTGAATTCCTGCCAAATTTCTGAATCTAAATCTATATCTTCATCACTGACAGCTTCTGGTATTGGGCTGATTAAATAATCTGGTTGCACCAAGCTAAATTCTTCTGCTACTGGTGTATTCAAATATATACTTTCCTCATTAGCGGCTTCTGGTGCTGTACTCATCGCTTCTGGCGACGGGCTGATTAAATCATTTGGTTGCACGAAGGTATCTTCTTCTACCACTGGCGTATTTAAATATATACTTTCCTCATTGGCGGCTTCTGGCGATGGACTAATTGAATCATCTGGTTGCACCAAGCTAAATTCTTCTGCCACTGGCGTGTTCAAATATATACTTTCCTCATTAGCGGCTTCTGGTGCTACACTCATCACTTCTGGCGACGGGTTGATTAAATCATTTGGTTGCACGAAGGTATATTCTTCTACCACTGGCGTGTTCAAATATATACTTTCCTCATTGGCGGCTTCTGGTGCTACACTCATCACTTCTGGCGACGGACTGATTAAATCATCTGGTTGCACGAAACTATCTTCTTCTACAACTTCGCTTGTTGTTTGAAGATTTTGAATACTGTCTTCTAGCGCATTGATTGCCTCTTCTAAATTTGGGGAGACAACATTCACAACTTCTGGGGTTTCTACCTCGTCTTTAGTTTGACTAAATTGCTCTGGAATTTGGTTAAATACTTCTGGTGTTTGATTAACAACATTAATATTGTTGACATTTTCAGTTGTTCGCTTACCAGAAAATAGCGAAGGATCTATAACCCTAAATACTGTCTCTGGTAATTCTGCCGCCAAAGAAGTAATTTCTTCTACTGTTAAAACGTAATCACCAATGCGGATAACGTCTTTATCCTTCAAAATGACTGGTATATTTTTTTCAACCAGTTTACCGTTAATTATTGAGCCATTTCTACTGCCAAGGTCACAGAAATAATAATTTCTACTTTGAACAAAGAACTTGCCATGTATCCGACTGACATCAGGGCTATCCAAAACTAAATCGGAATCAGGAGAACGGCCTACCATACATTCTCCCTTCGGTGTAGTTGCTAATGTTAGGTCAAGTTCGTTAACTTCATTTAGTGTTGGTAAGTAGTTAACTTTTACTTTCATATTAATTTTTCGTTAATTTTATTAATTTCTACTACCCAGTGCTGACGGGTTTTATATTCTAAATTTAAAATATCATTTTGTGACCAATGGAAGTGAGAAGCAATAAAAGCTACCTCCTCATATAAAGTATCAGAGGTGTAGCTTACGACTCCCCCGCCAGTTTTAGCTCCACTGAATATAAATTTGTAAAGCCGGAGGAGAAGCTGGTAAGTTAATACGCTTTTAGTTGATATTTGCCTTGGCGTTGCTATCAGCGATTTTCGGTGAATTGTGGGTGCTTTTAATGACAAGATAATAGCGATCGCCTAATTAAAATCAAGCACAATACTTTGAATATTAAGAAATTTTAATGCAGTTAAGCACTGAGATAATACCTTGGTCGTGTATTCATCTCATGTAAAGTTTCCCTGAGTAGACAACTACGCTAAAATCAGGTTTTCTGGCAAGATAACGCAAGGATATGGTTAATTTAAGGGACAAACCTTTTCTTGTGCAGAGCTTATCCTAATTCTATTCATGCTTCTATTGAACAAAATCTATCTTTAATCCATAGCGATTACTATATCGTTGGATTTTATAACTGCATAGGCTTCTTTACCCTCAGATAATCCCAACTCCTCTGCTGAGGTTCTAGTAATCATTGAAGTTAACTCAACTTTATGCACAATCTCTAGAGTCACTTCGCTATTAACAGCCCCGGTAATCACTCGTTTGACGACTCCTTTGAGGATATTACGTGAGCTAACCTTTAGGGGTATTCTGTGAGTCATTATTTCGGACTCCTCTATAGGCTTTTGAGTATAGATGTCTTCCCTTTTTTCCTGCTTGGTTGGTAATGATAGCGGTGGTGAGGAGTCCTGATTCAGACCACGTACAAGTTCTCGTAGAATCTCGGTTTTGGTGCGCTGAGACTGCTGGCAGAACTCTTCTAGAATCTTGCGTTCTTCTTCCGACGTTTGAAATGTGACCCAACCTTGTTCTTTTCTTGGCATAAAATTACCAATTTATTTGGTATAAATGTGTTTATCTTGGTACGATTCTACCAAGCGTCAATTCTCTGCAATAAATTTTCTGAGTGCAGTTTTTCTATGAACAGAAGACGAATCCTAGCTTTGATTGGTACGGCAATTGCTAGCTTGCTACTAACAGTTACTTTGCCGAAGCTTGACCCCCCAGTAATAGCACAATCTAATACCAACCTACTCGTGTCTGCTGCCGCTAGCTTAAAAGATGCATTAGAAGAAATTAAACTTCTTTACCAACAAAGTAAGCCAAACGTCAATATTAATTATAACTTTGGGGCTTCTGGTGCATTGCAGCAACAGATTGAGCAAGGTGCGCCCGCAGATATCTTTGTTTCTGCTGCTAAAAAGCAAGTGGATGCATTAGAGGGAAAAGGGCTTCTGCTTCCAGGTACTCGTACCATTTTGGCCAAGAATCGTCTAGTCTTGATTGTACCTAAGAATGCTGTAGGTATTAACAGCTTCTACAACTTAAGAGACGCGAGTATCAAAAAAATCGCCATTGGTGAACCCAGAAGTGTACCCGCAGGACAATATGGCGAACAAGTACTTCAGCAGTTGAAACTTTTACCACAGGTCAAGTCGAAATTGGTCTACGCTAACAATGTACGTCAAGTTTTGGCCTCTGTAGAAAGTGGCAACGCTGATGCAGGTTTAGTTTACGCCACTGATGCCAAAATCTCCAACAAGGTAAAAATCGTCGTTGCATCTGACGAAAAATACCACTCAGCAATTATTTATCCGCTAGCTGTGGTAAAAAGTAGCAAAAATGCTAGTGCTGCCAAGGAGTTTGCCCAGTTTTTAACTGGTAGCCAAGCCAAGGCTGTACTTCAGAAGTATGGGTTTATTCTGCCTTAATGCTCAAGGTTAAGCCTGTGGTTGACAGTTGCAGCCAGGAATAAATTTAAGAGGGAACTTTTAACGGACAACGGGGAGCAGCGGAAGAGAAAACTTATTTACAGTAACTCTTCTCCCCCCAGCTTGTCTCAAGAAATAATCTTTAGGACTTACGCACTGAAGTCTGAAACCCTGATCCCCCCTAACCCCCCTTAAAAAAGGGGGGAACGTCTAAAGCCACGCCACTGAGGGAGTCGGGGAA
>NZ_JCACKA010000086.1:5637-57299 GCF_059505145.1 Mojavia sp. | reverse complement strand
AAGTCAGCCTCAGGTGAAGATAGTAGATTTGGGGCGGTATTTTTATTAGTAGCGATCGCCTGTGCCAGTTGCGTAAGTCCTGTATTTAATTCAGCAACTGAAACGCCCAAGTATTCTTATGTACTTGGTTTGATTTGAATTGTCGCGGGGTAAGGCGCAGCGCTGCCCGCTATTTGTGCCAGTTGCGTAAGTCCTGTCTGGATTAAATCAGAGTTTCAGAATTTGGCTTCGATTATTGTTTTCCGAGAGTGACAGAAGAGGGATAACTTTAAACACTAATAAACCAAGAAAATCTATTGGTAGTGTAGTGTTCCCATTTGAAAAAAAGTCAGCATGAACATTAAAGAGACAATTATTCAATCAATAACTGTAATTGTTAATTGCTCAACTACTACACAGTTGATTGACTAAAGACAACAACTAGTGAGCAAGAAAACTAGTGTTAGTTAATATATTTAGATAATGGCAGAACTCTGTCCTGCTCAAAAATTGTTAATTGAGAGGTGGATAAATGAAATCTCCACCCCCTAAGCGTAAAAAATCTACCTCTGCTCAATCTACTGGCGACATCTCATCAGCTAATTCTAACAAGGAGACTTTTGATCCAGAACATCCTTCTACTGCAACGATCACTGTCACTGCTGTTGAAGTCCCAGAACTAACCGAAGATGAACAGCGCGATCGCCTGTTTTTGGAACGGAAGGTCGAACGGGCGTTTTTTGAAGCGGGAAAGGCTTTGGCAGAATTACGCGATTGCCTCCGGCACTGGCGAAGCCAATCGCAGACTGTACCGCTCAACTCACAAAACCTTTGAGGAATACTGTCGTGACAGGTTTGGTTACACGCGAATAGCAGCCTCTTATAAAATTGCCGCAGCCACAGTCATGGACAATTTGTTAACCAATGGTTTACAAAATTTAGAAATATCCCAAAATGACCTACAAATTTTTCCGACAAATGAACGTCAAGTAAGACCTTTAGTTGCTTTAGAACCCCAGGTTCAACGAGAGGCATGGCAAAGGGCAGTGGAAGAAGCAGGCGGCAAAGTCCCATCCGGTCGCATAGTTAAAGATGTTGTGCAGCGCATCATGGAACGAGTCAAAGCCCCCAATCCTTACCGTATGGGGGAAGTATGCCAAATTCTACCCAAAGATAATCCCGAACTCAGGGGTAAAGGTGGCTGTTGGTGCATCATTACCCATGTAGGGGACTTCAGTTGTACAGTGGCAGCTTGGGATGGACAGTACACGGTGAGAATTGACCACCTCAAGGCACTGAGCTACTCAGATTCAGAATGTCAGCAGATGCAGTTGATCAGCGGTCGCATTCGTAGGCTACGGGAAAACGAAAACTTGGAAAAAGCTGCCCGTGCTATGTTGAAGTACCTGGGGGAACTGAAGCGACCGTATTTGACTGCGGTGGAGGAGAAGTTGTTGGGTGTGATAGAGCGAGAATATAGGATTGTAGATGAGGGATGATTCTTGGAAAACTAAGAAACGAGGCAAAGAGAATGCAGAGTATAAAGTTATGTTCTCATGTTGGGGCTGATGGCATTTTGCACCTTGAGATTCCCGTTGGCATAACAGACAAAGAAATAGAAGTAATGGTGATTTATCAACAAATAGAACCATCAGCACCCTCAAAAACACCCCAAGAATTGGGATGGCCATCAGGATTTTTTGAACAGACTTACGGCAGTTGTCAAGACGACCCAATTGTTATTGACTATGAAGGTGATTTTGAGACAAGGGAAGAAATTGTGTGAGATATTTATTAGATACCAATGTTTGCGCTCGTTATCTCAACGGTAGGTCACTCTTGATTCGAGAACGCTTACGCTCAACAAATGTGAAAGATATTGCTGTGTGTTCAGTGGTCAAAGCAGAGTTGTTTTATGGGGCGATGAGAAGCAATGACCCGAATAGAACATTAGCAAGACACCAAGAGTTTCTCAACTTGTTTGTTTCTCTACCGTTTGATGATTCTACAGCACTTGTTTATGGAAGAATTCGTGCAGAATTATTAGCGAATGGAACGCCTATTGGCCCCAACGATTTTCAAATAGCAGCGATTGCCTTGACACATAATTTAACATTAGTCACACACAACACCAGAGAATTCAGCCGTGTCAGTGGATTGACGATTGAAGATTGGGAGCAGGGGCAATGACCGTGTGGGAGAGTTCAGTTGTACAGTAGAACTCTTGCAAAAGTGTTTTGTTGAATTTAATGGCCCAGTAACATTAGCTGGTGATACCACTGTCAAACTAACCTCTTTAGGTAACACTGGTCATACAATCTTTAGCGGTAGTGTTGATGGTGCCTATAAATTGATTGTATCTGGTGGTAGAGGTGGTGTCACTTTCACTAATGCCGTGGGTAGCACTGTTCCCTTGACATCTTTGGAAGTTAGTTCTCTGTTTAGTCCAATCACTTTGGGCGGTAACATCACGACGAATGGTGGAAATATCACTTTCGGTACTTTTTCCAATGTAATTCTAACAGGTGATACTGTTATCAGTACTGGAGATAGTCTAGGAGGAGACATATCATTTTCTACTTATTCTGATTATGCAGTGGATAGTGATGGTATTTCGCCACGCAACCTGACATTAAAAGCAGGATTGGGTAACGTTAGTGGTAATATATTTGGTGCTTATAATCCTTTGAATAATTTAAATATTGAAGGTAATGAAATTTCATTAAATAGTGCCAAAACTCAAGGAAGTTTAATTCTTAATAGTCGAGATAGTTTGAGTTTAAGTAGTAGCAAACTAAATGCTATAGAAGATATCCGCCTACTAGCTCAAAACACAGTTAACCTAGTAGATAATGTTGGTAGTGGTGGCGAGTTTACTACGGCAGCAGGAAACTTTTTTATTCAAGGTGATTCAGGAATTAATATTCAGTTAACTAAAAATCCTTTGTCTCTGTTACAAAGTAATGGCAATCTTACTTTGGTAAGCGATGGATTAATTATAGCAGGGCGTATGGGAGCAAATACGAAATCTGCGATCGCTGCCCTATCTATAGAGCAAATTCGGGCGATCGCTCGTCAGCAAAATGCCACCTTGGTTGAGTATGCTATCGTCCCCGATGATGACTTTAAGTTTCGCGGCAAACAGCGTGCTAGAGAATCGGAATTGTTGATTTGGGTGGTTCAGCCTACAGGTGAAGTCGCCTTACGCCGTGTTGATCTAAAACATATCTGGCAGCACAATCTGACCCTCACCGACTTGGTGAATGCTAGCCGTTGCTTAGATGGTGGGATTTACTGCAAAAAGCAAGCTATAATTATAGCTAACTTGGGAAAAGAAAGCAATAGTAGATATATCGGACTCCGCAAACTCCACAAATTCCTCATTGAACCTATTGCCGACTTATTACCCAAAGACCCAAACGCCCACGTAGTTTTTATCCCTCAGGAGTCCCTATTTTTAGTACCTTTCGCCGCCCTACAGAATGCTGATAGTAAATACCTAATTGAACAGCATACCATCATTACTGCCCCAGCAATTCAGGTATTAGATTTGACCAGAAAGCAAAAAAATCGCTTGGACGAACAAAACCGCAAGCCTTTGCAGCCGCTAATTATTGGTAATCCGATCATGCCTATAGTATCTCAGATACTAGGAGAACCCCCAGAACAACTCCCAAATCTAGCAGCATCTGAACGGGAAGCCGTTGAGATTGCCAAGTTGCTCAAATACAAGGCACTCATTGGCGCTCAGGCTACCAAAGCCAAAGTAAAGCAATTATTAGCTCAGGCAAATGTAGTGCATTTTGCAACTCATGGGTTATTAGAATACCGCAGTCAAAAAAGTAGTTCTTCTTTAGAGGGTTTAGAAGTTCCGGGAGCCTTAGCCCTCGCTCCTGATGACCAGGATGATGGGTTATTGACTGCCAATGAAATTTTTGACCAACATCTAGTTGCTGAACTAGTAGTATTAAGCGCCTGCGATACAGGTAGAGGAAGAATTACAGGTGATGGAGTAATTGGGTTGTCTCGTGCTTTTATCTCAGCAGGCACGCCTAGTTTAGTAGTCTCTCTGTGGGTGGTTCCCGATGCTTCTACCGCCGAACTGATGATTACTTTCTATCAAAAACTACAAACCAAACTCAACAAAGCCCAGGCACCGTAGCGTCTCCAGCTTGAGTTGGCGAATCGCATCAGTCAAATTTATTTCAGTGGTGAATTAGTGGATGCTGTAGCAGCAAAGACCAACATCACAAAAAAGCAAGCATTGGAAGTAATCAGTGCCTTTTTAGAAGTCGTGACCGAAGCTGTAGCTAATGGTGAGAAGGTAACGCTCGTAGGGTTTGGCTCATTTGAGCGACGCGAACGCTCTAAGCGTTCAGGGCGTAATCCCAAAACCAAGGAGACAATCATAATTCCAGCTACAAAAGTGCCTGCGTTTTCTGCTAGCAAGCAGTTTAAAGAAAAAGTCGCACCATAAGTGGTAACTGTCAAATCGCAGATGTTACAGATGGCGATCGCTGCTAAGACAGGGGTTGCTAAATCAATGATTTATTACTACTTCAAAGATAAAGAAGGTTTGTATCGAGCAGTCTTAGAGCAAACACACGCCGAGCTTTTGCATACACTTGAGAATTTGGAGACGCAAAACTTACCAGCACAACAAGCACTCTTAAGATTTCTCACAGCATTACTAGATTGTGTATCAAATAATCCAAGACTTCCCGCTATCATGTTTCACGAGGCAGTGCAAAACGGGGGAAAGTATTATCAACACAGTAGTTCCGTGAGCATTGATACTATCTTAATTTCGATTTTGCAACGAGGCGTGGAAGAAGGCAGTTTTCGTCCACTTGATCCGTTTGGGTCGGCAATTAATATCATGGGGACTTGCTTGTTTTATTTTATTGGTGCGGGAAATATCCAGCACTTTCCCCAAGGTAAACGGCTTTTGAGCAGAGCTATGCTAATGAGCCACGCACAAGAAGCGATTGCTCTGATACTAGCTGGTGTAAAAAAATCTTTTTAGCACTTAATTTGAATGCAGATTTGATTTGCCCTGACTCCACACCCCAGCATGAACAGCGTAGACGCGTCGGCTTGCCCTTGGACATTGCCATCCTCTGTGCATTCTCAAAAGCCAACTGCCGAAAGACATTCCACCCCAGAATTAAGCGTTTTAGCCAAGCCACTTGGCTTTAGGAGTTTGGGTACAGCCATTTGTAAAACAATCGAGTCAATTGAGGCATGACAATGTAAGTGAGTAAACACAAAACAATGCCAACAGTAATCAGTTGTGCGGGTAACTCAGGAACAGGTGCAAGCAAAGGAGCTAAAACGTATCTCATCGTTGATAGCGTTACGAATACTGCTAACCAAGTAAGTAACACTATTATTTAAAATTAATCTTTGGATATATATAGGAATCATATTTGATTTCTGAAAAAACTACAAGATAATACGGAGTATATATGTCTAAGAGCAAACAATGATAAACCAGCATCTACAAGCCGCGATCGCAGAACTACAAGAATTTATAGATGATCGCCCAGATGCACGTGAGGTGAGGAAAGCGCTATTCTGTCAAACTGGTTTATCATCGTTAGCTATCAGACAAGACTCTTTTTCAGTATTATCTCGTAGTCTTTTTCAAAAATCAAATATGATTCCTATAGTTTAATTGGTGATAGAAATACCTTGTACCCCACAATTTCGGCTAAATGCAGAGATTGGGCGCACAGTTCGGCGGTGCTGGGAGAATGTACCGGGTGTGATCGCTTATCTCAAAGAAGCGTTACAAACTTGGAAAGGGATCAAGTCACCTGAAGCCGTGTTTGTAGCTGCTTGTAAAGAGGGACGAAAACCGGAGTCTGCACAGGTTAAATCTGCTGTGAAAGATTGGTTTGAGTGGGCAAGGAAACAACGGATTGTGATTGCGATGTCTGGTGAGGTAGTGTACACACGGAGGGGTAAGGCTGTAGCGGTTGCAGAAATGATGCGGCGGTGTCCTGTGGGGGAGTGATAGCACAAAGAAACTGGCGATCGCCGCAAGATCAAAGATGAGGCCAGGGCGGATGCAGAAACTCAAGATGGCTAATAGATTAGTGAAAATCCTCTTTCGAGAGGTGAAAGATATTTTTATTGAAATCCTTGAACGTAATCTCTACACAATGGCTTGTATATCTATAATAAAGCGTCTATAACAATCTCAAAATCATGCCTCAGAGAATCTTGAAAGATGTTATTCAATTTTTGGGTCTAATGTGTTTATTAGCAGCTGGAACATTTGGTTTTTACATGGCAATGGTGGCGTACCAGTTGTGTTCGCTTGAAAGTCAATGTCCTATCTTAAGTGCGATCGCGAGTGAGCGGGGAGCTAGCCATTTAGATTAGCTACTCGGTGGGTAACAGTAACTCATTGATCACATTCACGGCTATAGATATGGCGTAGGTGGTATCAGGAGCAAGACAGGAGATTTTGCATTACATTTTGTAGTATAAGAGTAATATAAATAAAACTCTTAATTCTGTCGTGACAAGCTTGTGCCAGCTTGGACTCTATTGCACTAAAAGGAAAGTGAGGATGAAAAAAGTAGCGGTATTTGGCAATACTGGAGGCGGTAAATCAACTCTGAGCAAAAAATTATCCCAAATTACTGGTTTGCCACTTCACGTCTTGGACAAGATTAAATATCAGGCTGGGGGCGCTGAAGTTCCACATGAAGACTACAAGCGTATCCATCAGCAAATTTTAGCTACCGAGCAATGGATTATTGATGGGTTTGGTTGCATGGAAACACTTTGGCCACGGCTTGACGAAGCGGATACTTTAGTTTTTGTCGATCTACCTCTGTATGTGCATTTTTGGTGGGTAACTAAACGATTTATCACAGGTTACTTTCAACCGCCATCAGGCTGGTCTGACAACAGTCCGATATTGAGGAGTTCGCTTACTAGCTACCGCGTACTTTGGTTATGTCACAAATATTTGATGCCAAAATATCGTGGGTATATCGAGCAGGCTCAAAACATCAAAAGTGTTTATCACATTCGCTCGACTAAACAAATTTCGCAATTCTTTGAATTAATTGAGCGCCAGAATTAACGACAGACTCTAATTTTGGGAATCACAACAAATCTATCTTCTAAAATCCCGCCTGTTACATCATCTCTTTTAATATGATGATAAATGTATCTGATTCTTACCTCATCAGGTTGAAATTGAAACTGGTCGGGGTAAATCCCCTTATTTGGAATTAGTTTAAACCCATTGGCGATGATGCTCCGCTCCAGCGTAGGCGATCGCTTAGGTATGAAAATAAATGCAACCATAACCTCTAATAGTTATCTTTCGCAACCCACACCATCCCCATCTCTATCAAACCCGTGCGGATCTGGTGGAACTACTCTAAATCTGCGGTAGGGAATATCAGGGCAATCCAAATCTGCCGAGTTGGGCGGGATGCAAAAATCTGGGTATGAGCGATCACGCTGGTGGATACTTGCTAGTGCCATCGGCTGGACTGGAATTGCAGTAGCCATAACTATTTTGACTTAAAGTAGATAAACATCTACAGACAAAAATCTCCGTCTAATTTTTGTAAACTCTGACTAACGGTGTCACCTTTGGTTGATTGGGATTAGTTAGGTTTAATCGATAAGCAGTTTTTAAGATATCTTCCGTTTTCTCGCCTTTGACTGTAATTATATAATTTGCTGGTCGAGAAGGGTCTTTTTCAAATTTCTCAATTACCTTGTCTTGAATAATTGACACGTCTTTTAACCTCTGTGGTAGCCGAGCATTAGGTTTCCAAAGACATAAAACACCTGTAGAGTTGGGAAATTTTAGTAATTGTAGAGCGTATTTTTGATTATTAACTTGAAAGGAAGATGTCATCAATATTCTAGCTTGATTCTGTGGTGGTATTTGCTGAAATACTTCTTGTGTTCTTTCATGACGACGGCAGTTTCTATCGATAATTGGTTCTCCAGCAAGCGCAGATTTTGATAACGTTGATACACCTATACCGTAAAAACTTAAGCTTGTTAAAGCCAAAGCTATAACTTTAGAGAAATCAAGCATAATTTAAATTCTCAATTTTGGTATCGACGACTGAGTAAAATTTTAGATTGTTCCTAAGCTCGACTTTATCCATTTTCGAGAAGATAAGGGGTTAATGAATGGTTAGGTCTTTTGAGCAATGATATAAACATGATTTTCAGGATATTGGTCATATTCGAGGTGGCGGCATGTGCAGTCATGGTCAGTGAGAATTTGTAGCAAAGTATCTACGCCCAAAGTGCTGTACTCAAAGTCCTGACCTTGAAATGCCCCCGAAATCTCACTTTTTGTATGTCCGCCACCACATGTGAATAGGAGTACTCCCTCCGGTTCAAGAGCATCGCATAACTTTTTCATCACAGGCTCTTGCACATTTAACGGCAGATGAAAAATGCTGTCCCAAGCAGAAATTAAACTATACAGTTTCCCAGGAATCCAACAGCAGATGTCTTCAGTGTAAAATGTAATCTCTGGATGCAGGTGCTTGGCTAAATTTATCATTTCTGGGGAAATATCAAGTCCTTCAACCTGAAATCCATGCTTGGATAAGATGTTGATAAAACGCCCACTGCTTCCACAACCTACATCAATAGCTAAGTGCCTCTTAGAAGTAAATTTGATAGCCCGCTCCAATTGCGCGATCCCGTAGGTTGAATCTTGATGCTCAGTCTGCCACCATTGGGCAATTTGATCATATCGAGCGGCTGTGGCATTTGGATTCATCTTCTCTTCCCATTCAACGCAAAAAGTTTACCTGATTGTGCAATCAAAACATAATTATCAGGGAAACTGGGCGATCGCTTCCGTTCTTAGAGGAAAACACCCTATGCAGGCAATCACGCCTATCAATTGGGAAGCTCCAGGTTCCATGTGACAATTCTGATTAAAAAATGCTTATGGTAAATTTTTAACAGTACTGTCTGCTTATACCACTTCATCAATATCCATACTATGAACATCAAGCGATTGCAGGAACTGAAGCAAAAACTGACGGATGAAGCAGACTTATCCAATATTTGGTTGTTTTACATGGATAATTTTGCGGATAACGGCGTATTGGGGGTGTGATTTATTTCGAGGATATAAAAGTTGGATTAATTGCTGTGTCGGCAGATTATCCTCCTACCAATGCGGTTAAGTATAGGACTTACGCACTGTACAAATTAACCATAATATGTGTAACCGTATTTGGTCGTTTTAGGCGCTTCGCATAACCCTGATGTATTCGCATATTTGCGATCGCTAGGTGCTAAACATGGTTGAAACACCCAAATTGCGTATAGTACTTATGTACGATGCGTAAGTTCTAAAGTATTCGCGTTTTTCTGAGGTACTTGAATTGCCAGCCCCTAATCGCAACGACCTCAATTGAAATCAAGGCAAGGCATGAGAAACTCTCAACAAGTTTAAATACCAGAATGAATTACTCGTACAGAAAAGATAAGGGATTGCTCATATTTTCCGCAAAACCTAAAATGCCGCGATCTCGATATTCGTAGATTAATTGTCCTTGAGAATCAAATAGAAAAGTTGCTCCACGTTGTGTCAAATAAGATGAGTCTGGTACATAAATATTCCAGTTGCTTAAAACTTCGGTCATGTTTCGCAGGCGCAGGGTTGCTAGTTCAAATGGCCGCTGAAAATCTTTTCCTCCAGCCGCTTTGAAAAATGAACCTTTGATGGGTGGTAAAGGTGTACCCCTGACAACTTCTTCATCAGCAATTAACTGCGGTGCTTTTTTATCACCTTTATAACCTCGAAAGACTTCCTTCAGCGTTCCAGGACTACCAATCCCTGCACACATTAGCATTAAATTTAGCAAAGCTTTCTGTGAACTTGATAGCAAAGGAAATTGTATAGACAAACCGCGATAAAGACCTAGAAGACTATGAATTTGGGCTTTTGCATCCACAAACAACCATTCTTCAGGAAAGCCTGTATATTCACAAAACTTAAGTCCAGATTTGTGATCGCCAATTCCAATAGCGCGAATTGTAATTCCTCTGGCTTGGATCTGTTCTTTTTCCCTTTGCAACCACCAAGCGTATTCTAAATTATCAAAATCCCCCAACTGCGACCATATAAGTACGAGTAACTTTGAAGTATGGCTGCAACCATCTAAAATGGGTTTAATCTCGCCATCACTAACCCGCAAGCGTTGAGTTTGGCTCAAAATCGAATAAATGTCTATTGAATCAGAGAATCCGCCATTGCGATTGATGCTTGGAGCGGACGCTTACGGAATGTGGGAACAAAAGCGGACAGCCGAACAGCAAGAATTTGAACAATGGAGAGAAATTGGAATTGATACTGCTTACAAGGACGCAATAGTTGCACCAATTGGTGGGTAACATCCTAATTTGTTCGCAAGTATAGTTTCTTTTTCTAGATGAAATCCTTTTGCTCTGTTGAATGATGCTCAACATAAATTTGTAATTTTTGTAATTAATGAAACAGTCAGAGCATATATCAGCAAAAGTCACCTATAGCTATGTTTTTGCATAAAAACGCTAACCAATATTTAGAGGGTCTTAATGCAAAAATCTGTTGAGCAGCGCATTGAAAGTGTCATCACTCATCTTTTACCAGCGACGGCGATAGAAGACCGATTTGATGAACCAAAAACTTTAGACGAACGGTTAGCGCATCACCACACACCAGGCATCAGTATTGCTGTGATTAATGATTTTGAAATCGAATGGGCGCATGGATTTGGTGTGTGTGAAAATGGAACAAATCATCAAGTTACACCAGACACATTATTTCAAGCAGCTTCCATCAGCAAACCTGTCTTTGCTTTAGCAGTAATGCGTCTGGCACAAGAAGGCTACCTGGATATCGATGAAGATGTCAATACTTATTTAACTTCTTGGCGTGTGCCAAAAGTCAGTGATTGGCAACCTCGGCTCACGTTACGCCAATTGTTGAGTCATACTGCTGGCTTGACGATACATGGTTTTCCTGGTTATCCCAAATCAGCTCTATTGCCAACTTTAATTCAAATTCTCAATGGCGAACCTCCGGCTAATACCGAAAAAGTAGAAATAAATATAATTCCTGGGTTGCATTTTCGCTATTCCGGTGGTGGCATGACAGTTGCTCAACAGGTTTTGGTTGATTTACTAGGGCAACCTTTTCCCAAAATCATGCACGAATTAGTGCTTCAACCTTTGGGCATGGCGAATAGCACTTATCAACAGCCACTGTCGGACGATTGGTTAACTAAGACCGCAACTGCACACTTAGGTTCTGGCATCCCAGTTGAAGGTAAACACTACGTTTATCCGGAAATGGCAGCCGCAGGCTTATGGACAACTCCATCAGATTTAGCCAAACTTGCAGTTGAAATGATGCGAGTATTACATGGTTTTCCTCCTACTGTGTGGAATCAACAGACACTAGAACAAATGTTGCGTCCTCAACAGCCAGAGCAGATACAAGGAGCTAATGAGCAGTTTATCGGATTAGGCAATGGATTATTTGTCGGATTAGGATTCTTTGCAGGTGGTGGAATTGGCGATGGTTTCTACTTTTTTCATAGTGGTCACAATGAAGGATTTGTATCACTAATGCGTGTTTACGCTCATATTGGCAAAGGTGCTATTGTCATGCTTAACTCGAATCAAAGCCAATTGATACCAGAAGTCATGCGAGCGCTTGCACTTGAGTATGACTGGCCTGATGCCTTTGCAAAAGAAAAAACAATTGTTCCTTTGGTACAAGCTGATAGATATTGTGGGTTGTACTCAACTAAGGCAGGGTTGCAGTTTCAAGTCATGAATTTGGACGGAAATTTGTTTGTCCAATGTCAGCAGCAACCACCATTACAGTTCTTTCCTACCTCGGAGCTAGAATTTTTTGCAAAAGCTGTAAATACAAATATTTGTTTTGAGCAAGATGACACAGGCAACATTACAGCTATGACGTTAAACCAAGCAGGTGTTACTAATTTAAGACAACAAGCTGACCAAACTATTCGAGCAGAAAAACAAAAAGGAGATTAACTCGTGAATCTTCCATATACTGGAGGTTGTCAATTAACTCTCTACCTGTGCCATTGCAAAGAATGTCAAAAACAATCATAAGAGTGCTTTTGGAATGTCACTGACCATACCACGGGATGCTTTGGTTATTACTCATTGAGCAATATTTCGCAGTATTTTCCTATTGTTTGATAAGCTCAGAATTTCGCTATTTAGGCCATGTTACGACGCTTACCTCCCAATCTAAGTTTAATAATCATCGGGATCGTGCTGATTACGATTGCCTTTTTCAGTATTTGGTCACTACCATCGCAAGTCGAAAGTAGCCTGAGTCTCTTCTTTGGTAAACTTGGTGGTGCTGATGTGCAAACGGTTGCAACTTACAGACGAATTAGTGCTGATCGTTATTTACTTCAGAGTATTTATATTTTTTCAACTGGTATTATTTTGTTAACGGCTGGATTATTCAAAAATGCAAATCATTAAGTTTGGTATGGAGTTACCAATTGCAGTGCTATCAATATTGGCAGCCAAGATGAGGCAGGATGTGAGAGCCTGATTAAACTAGAGGTATAAGAGTTAGTAGTTTTAAGCAGATGGTAGTTAATAGCGGATTAATTCTGACGCTGTTTGTTTTAATAGCTACGAGTCTAGCTCTTGGCTTTGGCTTTGGCGTGAAAGCTCAACGTTTACCTTTTACAGCAGAAATTGGATTTAGCGAAAAGCAATGGCAATTTCTGCGATGGTGGGTCAAGTTAGCTTTAATTGCTGGAATTTTGTTACCGATATGCTTGTTAGCTCTAGCTTGGAGACAACCATCTTCATGGGTATTCTGGGGCAGTTACCTGTTGATAGTCGTCATACAACTCATCAGTGAACGCGTCTTTAGTAGATGGTTAGTGCCAAGTGTGGTTGTACCCATTGGTTTTTTCTACACAGCTTTTCGGTTATGGCAACTGCTAGGCGGATTTAAGCAATTAACATTTTCCTATTTAACAAGGGTGGGTTTTGGGGTTGTTGTGTTGTTTTGGCTTGCTAACTTAATCATGTTGATGGTGATGGCCATTCCTACAGTTTTTAAAGATTCCGAGTCAATTTCACAATCTTGATTTATGTGAAAAATTTTCCCTGCCTAACCCAAAGCCGCATTTTGGCATAGTTATCTTTCGCAACCCACACCATCCCCATCCCTATCGAAACCATGCGGGTCTGGTGGCATCACTCTAAATCTGCGGTAAGAAATATCAGAACAATTCTAGAACTTACGCATTGACGGAAAATAGAGATTATGCAATTAAGCCCAACTTCTGTGTTAGGTGTTCCAAGATAAAATCACGAGCTACTTGAAGAGATAAATTTCTTTGGAGTTCATACCAATTTTCAATTAACTCTTCTGCCCGCATTAATTCTAATTGTGTAAAAGCTCGAATTGCATTAAAAAAATGAGTATGAACAGCTTCAGTTGTTCTGACCCTTACGGGTTCGCCAGTTGCTTCAAGTCGGGGAACCCGCAAGGGCGCGCTGGCTCACCATGAATCGTTCAATGCCACAAACTTGCTTGATAGCTCTGTGATAGCACTCAATACCCCAATGTATTGAATGTAATTCCTTAAATTCTGTTCTTGAAATTGATTTTAGTGTATCTCCCTCAGCTATAAACATAATGTAATATCTGTAAGTTTCGTTTTTGAAACTTCTCCGAAATACCTTCACTTGGCCAAAGTTTTTCAGATACACGACTAAACTTACTTCTGGAATTTCTAAGTTTTTGACTTGAGTAAAAGTTTTACCATCAACTGAACATGAGCGATTTTTAGCTATTCCAGTTAAAAACCCTAATCCCTTGTTTTTAAAGAACTTCAGGTTCTTTTGACTAGAATACCAAGTATCAGTAGTTACTGTTGTTGGACTTAAACCCCAAGCTAAAACCTCTGCAATCATTTCTCGTAAATAATCATTTTTGGTCTTCCCCTCATCTTTGTTATAAATGCGATAATTTATAGGTACAGACTTAAGAGACAAATCCGTGTAGTACAAGGTAATTAACTGAATTCCTTTGACGGCACGATGATGCCTACCTGAATAAACGTAGTTAATTAGTTGTGTTAATTTTGGATCGCTATGTGGTTTGTCAATTACCGTATCATCTCCACTTAAAGTACCTCCTACTAAATTGATGTTTGGCTTTATCTCTTCAAATAAGTCCTTGGGTTCGTACCGTTCACGTAGCAAAAATCTGTTGACACTATCATGAGACAAATTTTCCATGATGTCTGCTAAACGCGTACAACCTGGATACTTTGATTCTGCCAGTAGAAACAAAGTATAAGTGTTCAGGTCACACTTGGCGGTAGATGGCTTAGTAATCGCTCTAATCGTCCGAACCCTAAATATAGACAGGTAAATTATCTGCTTTTCACGCCTCTAGTAATTAGCGATCGCTTGTTTTTTTCTACATTCTCCTTATGCATTTATTGTCTTTCTTGTCAATGCGTAAGTTCTAAATTCAAGTCTGCCGAGTTGGGTGGTATGCAAAAATCTGGATAAGCGCGCTCACAACAAGCGCACAGTGTCGCAAGTGGCGATCGCCATCTGTAACATTTACGATTTGACAGTTACCACTTATGGTGCGACTTTTTCCCGAAACAGCTTGCCAGCAGAAAACGCAGGCACTTTTGTAGCCCGAATAGTCATTGACTCATTGGTTTTGGGATTACGCCCTGAACGCTTAGAGCGTTCGCGTCGCTCGAATGAGCCAAACCCTACGAGCGTTACCTTCTCACCATTAGCTACAGCTTCGGTCACGACTTCTAAAAAAGCACTGATTACTTCCAATGCTTGCTTTTTTGTAATGTTCGCCTTGGCTGCCACAGCATCTACTAATTCACCTTTATTTATAAATTACCTCGAAGCATTTAAATAAAGGAAATCTAGCATCACTATTTCCTGCCAGAAAAGGGAAAAAAGGAATAAAAATCAAGCAACATACGAAAATTGACAATACACAAACAGCAAAATAGCAATGCTATCTGGGAACATCTGTCAACTTCTGCAAGTTTTTTAAGCAAGGCGATCACTTTGTTTGGATACTAAGCTAATGAGCATTTAAATTGCATAAAATCAGGATAGAGCCGCTTACTACAACCGAATCAGTCTGGAAAAATCAATGAAGATTAGCTTATCCCATGAGCAATCGCCTCCCCCCAGCAACCCAAAAGCTCCTGGGTTTTGGGGCTACTAACTCAAACATGGACTTTTGCATTGATCTGTGGCTGGTTTTTTGCAAGCAAGATGGTTACACACCTGCTAGAATCACAGCGATCGCTTCTTGAGAGTGCTGCTGGAGCAAAGCTTTACTCAAAAGTCGCTTAAGAATATGGAAACTTACGCTTTGTTTGCAATTTCAGATATTGCCCGCTAGAAATTGTCGGATCGCAACAGTATCGGAGTAAAACATCTGGGATTCAATAATTTTACCGCCGCGCATTTTATAAACGCTTGCGACTGGCAAATCGAGTGTTCTGTCGCTACTGACTTCCAAGCCTTTGAGCCGCCAGAGGACGACGACATACTCGCCTGCATTGAGAAACACAGCATCCATCTTTCTTTGTGCTTGCGGTTGGAGATGATTCCAGGTTTGAGCTGCACCTTCAATGTGTTGTTTTGCCCCTTTGAGGCCGTAATGAACACCACCATAAGGTAGTGATGCAGCATCGCGGATGACAATAGAAGGATCGTAAGCGGCAAGCACTCCAGCTACATCGCGTTCTTCAACCGCTTTGAACAAACGACGAGTTGTCTCAATATTATCGATAGACATAGCAATTTCTTCCTTTGATACAAATTGTGGCGTTGCAGCATTTGACAATCGTCAAACTAGTTTTTAACGATTACAGATTCAGTATGCAGAAATCTTTGACCGCTTTGCTTCAATGTTCTTGCGCTCGTCTTCAATGTTCTTGCGGTTCTGGCGGGTTTGTTGTGCGCTGCGAATAAACTTTGGGCGTTACTCCTACAAGCTTTTTAAAATGGTAGGTGAAATGTCCTTGGCTGGCAAAACCAAGGATCTGAGCAATTGTCGCAATTGACAAATCTCCGAGCGCTATCAGTTGTTTAGCTCGTTCAATCCGGCAACGAATTATATATTGATGAGGTGATGTATTGGTTGATTTTTTGAACAAGTGAGCAAAATGATAAGGACTCAATTGCACAATCTTTGCCAAACAAGCCAAGTTAATGTTTTTATCCAGGTTTGCATTCATGAAATCAATCACGGACTTCAATTGTGTTTGAGTCAAGGCGCCTGCAATCGGTTTCATTTGGCGTGAATGAGTTGAATATCGAGCTAAAAGATGGACAACCAGTGCATAGCCCATCGCATCAGCATATAAACTGCTGTTTTCTCTATCAATCTCTAGCGATGTAGAGAGCGCAAAGCCAATCTGTTGTACTAATGGATCAACTAAGGTCGCCAGATGGGGAATCAGTTCTAAGCGATCGCTGCCAAACACCTCATAACCGACTTGAGTCACAAATGACGGTTCTAAAAACAGATTGAAAAACTCAGCTTCTTTGTGCCAACAAAACTGTTGGCTTAGATCAGCCGGATAAATTGCCAAATCTCCTGGGATTGAGTCAACCACCTTGCCTTGTCCATCAACGACTTGCTCCAGTCGCACAGGCTTGCCGACATTCATACAAACGGTATGTCGAGACGATACATGCTCCGGCACCTCACACGGAGGTTGCTGAAAGTGGGCAAAGTGAATGTTTGCCCAATTTGAGCCGTCACTCATTAAAATCGGCGATCTTGGAAGGATTAAAGCCAGCTTGTTTTGAGCAGGAACACTCACTGTTATCTTGATTTCAATTGCTTGCCTAAATTCTATCCAATCACAATATCTCTTGTTCAGCTTGCTTATGATTATTAAGAAATTAAACAATGTAGATAATTATCCGAAGTCTGTTAAAAGCAAATTGATAATCTGACTGTTATGTTAGTTTATCTAAATCATACTGCTATATAAGTCTATTTAATTTTTGCTTGAACAATAAAGCAGCAACACTCAACTGCTAGAATCTTGACGTTTAACGAGCTTTGGTTTGGGAATTGGTTTAGGCGTTGGGGTAGTATTTTCAGGGAGCTTATAATTAGCAACAGCAAGAGCTATCGCCTGCACTTGCATTTGTGTTAAACACTCAGGACAGTTAACCATCGTTTGCAACAGTGCAGGTACACCTTGAAAAACGGGTGCTGAACAATTATTAACTCCTAACCATTTAGCTATAGGGAATACCACAGGGGCATAAACACAATTATTAGGAAGCTCGGTAACTACAGAAGTTATCCATCGGGCAAACATTTGTTGATGATAAGCACTCTGAGAAGTTGGGCTATTAGATATTGCTACCCAATTACTGCCTTCTCGACGTTTCCATTTTTAGTCCTTGAGTTAAGTAATTAATAGCTTCATCTAGATTTTTTTTGTGCAGTAAAACAGGTAGCTAAACCAAAGTAAGTATTACAATTAGGAGCTAAAACTAAAGCTTTTTGATAGTAGTTAATTGCTTCATCGAAATTCGCTTGTTGTTGATAAATATTCCCTAAACCAGTAAAAGATATAGCATCACTTGATTTGGTCAGCCGAAGTCTACAATGGAGCCGTAGACTTTAGCTTGTGAGGTGTAATCAGATGATTGCACTTTAGGGAGAAGTGCAATCGCTCTCGACATGGTGCGTATTTTCGTTGAATTCCAGACGAGTGCCTTTTTTGTTCCTTTTTCAAAGCGTCGAGATCACGTTAAACAAGAGTAACTCCACCAGATAAGATATGTTCAATGCTGCTAACTGATAAGACATTCACACTCGCAGTATTCGTAATCTGCAACCAGCCATTGACATCAGGTTTTCCAATGCTATAGCTGCCAGTACCGAGAACTGGAAGCAGTAAGGTATCGTAGCCTTGACCACCACTTAACTTGGCACTACCGAATCCAAGGTCAAAGGAGTCGTTTCCGTTGCCTGCGCTGATAAAGATATTGGCAACAGCTCCATCTTGATTGGCACTTTCAATCGGATTGTCTTGAGCGTTTAAACCGCTGATTTTCCTTGCTTTGAACAAATCATCACCAGTCCCACCATCAATGCCAACGACATTGACACCATTACCCTCGATTCCTACAGTAGTGCCGTAGCCTATAATTTGGTCATTGCCGTTACCTGCGCTGATACGACCTGTACCTGTATTGGAGATGCCGACTCCACGCCCGTTTGAGCCAGGCTTACCTATTCCGCCAATACCGATTCCCGTCAGGACATCGTTTCCATTGCCAGCACTCAGTTCGGAGGTGTTAGCAATACCTATACCTTCACCACCAGGGCCTACAAAATTGCCCTCAAATCCATTATCCTGCGCTCCTTTGCCTCCTGTGCCAATACCAGAAATTAAATCATCTTCTGAACCACCACTGATGCTGCCCGTGTTGGAGATGCCGATTCCATCTCCACCAACGTTAGTACGATCACCTAAGATGTAACTTACTTGAACGCCTGTTCCAGTCCCGACAATAGAGTCTTTTCCTGCATTCCCATCAATCTTGCCCGTGTTGGAGATGCCGATTCCATCTCCACCTGTACCACCAAAGATGTCATCACCGCCAGTGCCAGTGCCCATGAGTGAATCATTTCCCGTACCGCCACTGATACTACCACTGCTTAAAATTCCAATGCCATCTCCCCCATAAAATTCTCCTATGCCGATGCCTTTGATATTGTCGCTGCCTGCATCTCCACTAATCTTGCCTTGATTTGAGATACCTATACCTTTAGTGTCACCACCCTGACCTGTGCCTGTGATCGTATCATTTCCTCCTCCAGCACTGATGATGCCTGTGGTAGTGTTAAGGATGCCGATTCCTGGCGCATAGTACTTAGGGGCACCGCCGCCATTACCTGTGCCTGTGATCGTATCGTTGCCCGAACCAGTCTCTATGGTACCGCTATTGTCAATACCAACTCCGTTTGAAAAACCAAAACCACCCTCACCTTCACCAAGGATAGTGTCATTTTCCAAGCCAGTCTTTATCGTACCGCTATTGAAAATACCAGTTCCGCTTGAAGAACCAGCAGCGTCACCCTTACCAATGATGGTGTCGTTTCCCAAACCAGTCTCTATGGTACCGCTATTGAAAATACCAGTTCCGCTTAAAGGGCCAGAACTCCAACCATTACCTGTGCCTGTGATCGTATCATTTCCCGAACCAGTCTTGATGGTGCCGCTATTAGAAATACCAGTTCCCTTTGAAGAATAAGAACCCCGACCTTCACCATTGATAGTGTCGTCTCCCGAACGAGTATCAATGATGCCATTGGTTAAAACTTGAATACCAATAAATTCAATGTCGTTTTGTTGATAATCGACATTCTCGTCAATACCTTGAATTAGGTCGGCATTATCTGTACCGATAATATTGGGAGGAATTTTCAGTTTACTCATACGAATTCATCCTTATATTTGATGTCCTGTAAAGCTTGAACAAAAATTTCAAAACATGAGCCAAAGCGATTCCATTTTTACGACTGAACTTTAGTGAATAATGCTCAACACGGATGTCAACCCTTCAGATTTCCACCGAGTACAACCAGTCAGATGATTGCCTCGCCCGCCCAAAAAAGCCTTAGATTTTTCTTGATCGTTACCCATACTACTGTAGAAGTACCTTGCTATAAAATTCCTCCTACTTGATGAATTCAAAACTTATTATTTTTTGAGATTTAAATGAGGTTCACAAGTTGAGACAAACAGCTAGACAAATTCACACTGCTCATCTGACTTTTTGCCTCTATTGTGTTATCAATTCGATAATTAGATTTTTCGCGTAGATTTCAAACTATTACAAAAGTTCATATACTCGGCGGAAAATAAATTTATTAGTATTTGATCATGTAATTGTATATTTAATAACTTACTTAAAAACGTAGTTAGAAAAGTTTCTGGTATTTATCTAATTAAGCTTGAAGTAGTTGAGCAGAGTAAATTTCAATCAATTCAGGTTTTTTAATTTCGCCAATCAGCTAACTGTGTTACTAAAAAATAGCGCACATGGTCAACGAAAGAAGCTCCCCATTTATGAGTGCCATGTCCCATGCCAGGAACTACATAACAAGCACCATCACCAAAACACTTGGCACATTCAATAGCATCTTGTTTGCTGACAAGCCCGTCGTTAGCACCAACCAGAAAGCGAACTCGACGTGTCGGCTGAACCCGCTCAATATAAGTCATTGGGTTGCAGGCATTACTATGTTCGTCAGGGTATTTGAGATTATTGGCTAACTGTAAGATCTTAACTAAAGGTTTGATTTCTGGTTTGACTCGCTGCAAAATTACTTCTGCTAGTCCACCAAAGGGTGAAGCTGCTAATTCTGGTAAAAACCAGTGTCCCCAACTTTGAGCAAAAGATTGAAGATTAGCATGACCAATTGTTCCCAGCAGTCGCTCTCCAAGACCATTAGCATTAAAGGCATAGGCTGCTTGTAAAACTCCCATACTGACTCCAAACAAAGCCAAACGACTATCACTGATGCCGTAGCGTTCACAGCAGAAGTTACGTATTCTAGCAATGTCAACTGCAATCTGTTGAAAGATATGCAGCAGTAGCTTAGTGTCAAAGCAGACATCCCGCTCAATCAATGGTTTAATCTCATTTTCTACTACAGCGGTGAAACTACGTACTAGGCTACGCTCACCGGACAAAGGTGTATCGAATAAAGCTACAGCTATCCCCATCTGTGTCAAAGTTGGCACAATGAAGGCGTTCCAGCCATAAGGGGCACACATCCCTTGTAAACCAATTACCAGAGGCGTATGCTCTACAGGTCGATTCTGTGGTAAAAACACAGCAACAGGAAAGCCACTTAATCGCTCATCAATATCAGCTATCCCAGTATAAGCAAAAGGCTCGTAAAACCAGTAGCGATCGCCATTCACCCCTTCAAAATTAATTACATCTGGGCCGTAGATAGGCATGGTAGATAAATATTACAAGAGTTAGTGAAGTTAATTCTAAAAGATTAGTTTTGATAAATTGATTGCGATTGCCCCGCAAGGTGCAATGGATGGAATGAATTGTTGGGTTGGCAAGGCGATCGCGCTCTTGTCAAAGATGCAATCGCACTCAGACTGGTATAACAATTCAACAGGTTTGTTCATCAATGCCATCTCCCCTTGGGGCTAAGGGAAATGGCACCAAGAGTGTGCGCTATTTGTTGAGGTAAGCTGTTCTTGATCTGAGGGAGCGCTATATGTGCGTTTTTACTTGTGAGCGGTGAGGAACATTGCAAGCTGTAGCATTGTGCCATGAACTACGGCTGGTGTTGGGTACATTAGCTGTGAGTACCACTTCTCCTTTATTATTCACCGACCACCCACTTGCTTCTACAATACGTTCTGGCATATTGCTAATTGGCTTAGTAATAACGGATTGCTCGTTGCGTAGGCGTAGCCCGCCTTTAGCATCGCCTCTTGGTTTGAGCGATACCCAACCTACTTCTACTCCATCAGGAGCCGCAACATCTTTCGTAGGATTGGAAGGTAAACCACCGCGTCCGGTGATGACAAAACTGCTTTGAGCATAACCCGCAGAATCGCAGACTTGGGCTACTTCAGTGTCTACTTGTATTGTGGGTAGCTCCACTAAGCCACTGTTGGGGTCGATACCAGGTGTGTTGAGTTCTATTGTGCCGTTAAATTGAGGACTTGCTCCTGTTGCAGTGATGTCGCTTTTTGGAGTCGATGTATTGCGACGCTGAATCCCAAAGATTCCTTGAGCGCTGATTTCGACATTTCCACCACGAGAGTCAGCAGAATTGGCACTAATATCACTATCCTCGTTAGGAACAACAATGATAAAGCCATCTAGTGCATCAATAGCGATGTTGCCACCAGGTATGCCAGGGCCTTTGGCATTGGTGGTGATAGAACTTTGATTGCGTAATAATAACCAGGGGGAGCGCACAAAAATATTTCCGCCACCTCCTGTAGTGTCAGCAGTAATTTTGGCATTGTTATTTAAATATACAGAGTTAGCATGAATTTTTAAGTCACCCGCACGCCCTGAGCCTGTACTACTGACAGTTATTTTCGCCCCATTCTCAACTGCTAATTTTCCTGTTGTCAGCGTCAAATCACCACCTGCTCCTTGTCCTGTTGTCTCAGCAGTAATTAGCGAGCCATCACCAGTGAGGGTAATAGATTCAGGGGCTGTGACATTCAGGATTCCTCCTTGACCACTACCTGAGCTAGCAGCTGATACCGTTGCTCCTTGGGTGAAGTTTACAGCTAAGGTTTTCCTGTTACCATTGGGTTGAATTGTCAAGTTTCCACTTGGTGCAAGTCCTGTCGTTCCAGCTTCTAAGCTGCTGCCTTCTGTAAGGTTCAATTGTGTAGCTTGCACAGTTAGATTACCACCACTAGCTGCGGCATTAACAGAATTAGTAGCTGCTGAAACTTGCATTCCATTAGCAATAGTGAGATTTTCGGTATTAAAAAACAAATTTCCAGCTTGCCCACTAGCAGTAACTTCAGATGCGGCGGCTAAAGTGCCATTACCACTGAAAGTGATGGACTCAGGTGCAAAGACTTTAAGATTTCCTCCATAACCACTACCTGAAGTTGAAACTGATATCTGCGCTCTGTCAAAGAAATTAGCCATTAAGCTTTGTTCTTGCCCATTAGGTTGGAGAGTTATATTTCCAGCCGAACCTATATTAGTTGTCTGAGCAAATAAACCACTTGAAGAGCCACTTAATCGGATTTGTGAGACATTTGCTGTAATGTTGCCTGCATTCCCTTGACTAAAAGCATTTGTAACTATTTGTCCACCAGTAATTTCAAGGGTGTTTACGTCAACTGTGATATCTCCCCCATCAAAGTCACTTCTGCTTATAGCACTCAAAACTGCTCCATCTAATATATATAACGCACCTGTGCGTACTGTTATATTACCGCCCTTACCACTAGCTCCTTCATCAGTATTTGTAAACAATCCACTAGAGAATTGTTCTACACTATTAACCCCAGAAATAGTAACAGAATCTTTTGCTTCAATTTGAATATTTCCAGCATTTTTGCTTCCTTGGGTTACGGCTATAAATTCAGCACCGTCAGTAAGAGAAATTGATCGCGCCTGAATTTGGATATCACCTCCCTTACCCCCGCCTTGTGTGCCGCTCTTGATGAAACTATTTACGAAAAAAACATCCCCATTTGCTTGAATAAAGACGTTGCCAGCATTCCCCTCTCCAAAGGTGCTGTTAACAATTTCACTCTCATTCTCAAAAAAACGTTACCGCCTGCTTGAATAGAGACGTTGCCAACATTCTTCTGACCAGTGGTAGAGTTTGCGATACTAGTACTATCTATAAAAGAAACGTTACCGCCTGCTTGAATGGAGATGTTGCCAGCATCTCCTTGCTCAACGAGACCCTTTCCAGTAGCATCTCTTCCTTCAACTGAACTCTCAATCAGGGTACTTGTTTATTAACGTTAGAGTTAATAGGCAAAATGCCATCCGAGCTAATTTGAGCGATTGCACAATTCGCACCAGAAATGCTGGCACACATTGCAATACCTAAGACACTGCCCCAATGATTTAACCTGCAACCAAACATTGCAATACTCCACGAATAGTAATAGAGCTTAGTCAATCACAAATTATGTTAATAGTTATTTAATACTTAACAATTAGATATAACTTGTGTCTGTAAAAAATCTGGTATTCTTCTAAGCTAGCATCAGTAAATTCTATTAGTTTATTAACTCGAAACATGAAAACATTCCTGTGTATGATTAACAATTTAAATAACGTTACAGTCAGGTTAATTTATATTAATAAAAAAATGAAAAATCGATGGATAACGGTACGGCATATTTGGCTGGCTTAAAACTTTGGCAATCGCAATAATTGGCATGATAAAACTGGCTATTATTAACACAATTAATAAAAGATATCCAATAACTACAATACATAACAATATAGATATAAATAAATATATGTAAAAGGTTACGTGAAAATTTAAAGCTTCTTTAGCATTTTCTTTAACTACTGTATCTTTACTAATTAACAAAATTGCAATTGGTATTCCAATCGAAACTATTGTAGAGCTAAAAAATATTGCTCCATGACTTAGAGCAGATAAGATTTTGCGTTGCGTCAGGTCTTCCATTTGATTATTATTTTTATTAGCTAGGTGTTTTAGAGATACAAAATATTTTGACAATTCTACAAATATTTGAGTATTAAATTGGGTTTGAAAGTATAGACCCAGCAGCCTTAACTAAAAGTATTAAATAACGCGATTAAACTTTATAAAAGTATTCTCTTCATTAGACGTTATACATATCCATGTACTATGACATCAATTCAAAACTCAGATTTTTCGTGAAAATCCCAAATTTTTACAAAAGTTCATAAAGCCGCAGATGTTACTGCGATCGCACTGGACGGAAGCGCAAAGTCAAATCAATTCAATTCAAAAAATGGTCATGAAATTGACCCCAAGGGAATCGCACGACAATGGCTGAAGGAAGAACAGGAACAACGCAAGCACACAATTCAACATTTTGAGGATTGACAACATGAGTGCAACATACCAAAAACTTCTTCACTCTTGGGCCACCCTTGCACCTGACGAATGCCAAACAACTAATCACGATTTTAAATTTAAAGTCCGAATCCTACCAGCAGTAGAAAAGTGTGAATCAACCGATGCTTGGCGGTTGATTACTACTGAAAACTTTGCTTGGCGCTTAGAAAATGGACAGGGCTTTACTCTACAACAACTCAATTTCATCTTGCTGACCATTATCAACCACTGCGCAGCTCGACACTCCAGCATTGGATTCACTTTTGGTGAACAGGGAGCTACTGCGGTTATCTGCAATGGGCTGAAGTCTCAGCCTCATCCTCACCCAGCGATGTCTGCGACAAGCCGCTTACGCGTCTACGCAGCATTGGACGCATACATCCAGCTATTGGAGTTTTAGCAATATGAAAGCACTGTCCGTCAGGCAACCTTGGGCTTATGCAATTATTTACGCCCACAAAGATATCGAAAACCGAGGCTGGCCCATCCACGCCTTATGTAGACAAGAGCAATGCGATGCAAGTGAGATGGCAGGGCATTGAAGCTGGGCAAGCGCTTGGAAGGAAACACAAGAATAAGAAAATGTTTTCAGGCGGATATTCTCTATCTTGTAAGGGTTTTAGCTATTTAACAGCCAATTAAAATAATTTTCTTTTCTCCTCTGGCACTTTCCTCTCCCTCTGCTGATTTCATGAAGATTTAACGCTTGAACGCCTTGCTCCCTCCACCTCTTTGTTTTTGCTTAAGTTGACACCAATGGCTAGATAATTCCTATTCTCAAGTTTTGTAAATATTTCAGCTTTCTACGAAAAATCTGAGTTCTGAATTGATGTCATAATACACACATATATAACTCTACCAGAAAGGAAACCTATGTAAATTTTGATTGCATTTTTTCAGATAATTTTATGCGCCTATTTGTTAAATAATAAATAGCTATTAACTTTATTTGTGATTGGCTAAACTTCGGGGCTGCTATTAGCACTGAAAGCTTACAGTATTTGATTTGGATTCTACTTGTACTTCTTAGAATGCTGACTGAATATTGCAGTGCCCATCAATTTTATCTAACATATATTACTGTTTTAAACCTGACAAATGCTACCAGAAATTTTGGAATAGACAGCTTTGAATTCAGTTTTAAGTTTTTTGAGAACTACAAGTTAACTTCTGAGTCTGCTGACTTTATCCTTAACCCCCAATTTATACTCAAATTTTTGGAGATTTTTCTGGGTATTTTGTATCTCTAAATGATGTCGCTAAAAAGAATAGTGGAATGGAAGACCTTACGTAATTAGGGGAAACACATCTAAGTTACTCTTGTTTGCTACCGAGGTCGCGCATTGACGGCAGGGCATTTTATTTGGTTTAGATCTCCCATACTAGAGCAAGGTAAACTTATGGGTAATAATAAAGTCAAAAAATTACTGACAGTAGGTGTAGTTTCTTTGTCTTGCTGATAAATATTTGGGCTGGAACTAAAAAGTTCACAATTGGTGGAGGTGGCTTACTCTCGGAGATTGAGTTAGACTGGCTGGCCTATGAACTTAGTGACTGGTTAAGTCTGCAACTCATTCAAGAAAAATAAGTAGCTTGGCTTAAATATTTATCGTTGAGGCAAAGCTCCCGGAGGCATTGCGGTGGATGGGTTCCCCGTTTCCAATCATGAATTTAGTAGTTAACAAACTACTAGGGGTAGTCGGAAACTATGGCATCAGAAATGATGAGCGAAGGCAGATCGACAAGCGGCGAAAATAAAACAGACTGAATTTGTTTATATCGTCGTGAAAGGTGGCTAGGCAGTACAACACAATCACGTTACATCTAACTCAAATGACAATTATGGGTTTTATAGTTTCCCTGCTTGCAAGCTTAGTGGCGATTCTGGTTTACTTTAGCTCCAGTAGCATATCCAGTGAGCGCAGTCGTCTAATTATACGTGGTATTACCATACTCATCGCTAGTATTGCTGGCTTAGTTACAGTGTTTCGAGTTTTAGCAATCGTTCCTCCAGGTAACGTCGGTGTTATCAACTTTTTTGGTGAGGTATCTGATGATGTATTAGACCCTGGCATTCATATTGTTAATCCATTTGCTAAAGTTTTAAATTTCTCAACTCGGCTTAAGGATGTCAAAGAAAATGTAGATTCTACTTCTCAAGAAGGTTTGAGCTTGAATCTTGATGTTGGTCTTCAGTACAAACTTGACCCTAAAAAAGCTGCAACAGTATATAAAAATATTGGTACAGATGAAACTCAGTTAGTTATTTCACGCTTTCGTTCAACTATACGTGCTATCACTGCGAAGTATCCGGCTACTGAGATTTATTCAAGCAAACGGGAAGAAATTGCTCAAAAACTTGACGAACAGCTAACCCAACAGTTACCACCGTTAGGTTTTGTTGTCGAGGAAACACTATTGCGAAACGTCAAAATGCCACCAGAGCTTCAGGCAGCGATTCAAAATAAACTCAAAGCTGAACAAGAAAGTCAGCAGATGAAGTTTATTCTTGAGAAAGAGCGCCAGGAATCCCAGCGCAAGCGCATTGAAGCTCAAGGTATTGCCGACTCACAAAAGATAATTTCCAGTGGATTAAGCACTCAAGTATTGCAGCTACGAGCAATTGAAGCCACTCAAAAACTTGCCCAATCTCAAAACTCTAAAATCATTATTGTCGGTTCTGGGCAGGGAGGGATGCCAATTCTTCTTCAGCCAGATACAAGCTCTGTAAAGCGTTAATCATAAGGGTTTGATGCAGTTAACAGTTAAAGGATTCCTCAGTACCCTAACCAGTGATCAGCGATGGGGGGTAATGGTGGAGTTTGATGAGGTGGAACCGGAAAAATTTGGTCGGTTGGTTGCGGCTGCTCCTGATTGGGTGCAGTGGATGGGTTAATTTGTTGACGACTTTCAGTTGCTCCCAAAAGCACAAACACGCCCTAGCATCACCTTTGCTGTCGGGTCAATTTGTCTTGCTATTGACCAAAACAATAGGATACCAGCCTCGCCCAACTATTTCTTTAGCCTTTTTAAACTCTATAAGTAGAACGGTGCAAATAAACCGAAGTATGTAACGAAAAGTAAAGTTACCTAAAACCCTCTTCCCTTTTGCCTTCTGCCCTCTGCCTCCTGCCTTGTCATAACGACAATTTTTAACATCGACCTACTTATCTGCGCTGTGACCTTTGGCGATCGCACTTTGTGGGAGAGTAATTGAAATCGGGTGCTAAAGGTAACGAGCAATGCTGGACTGGTGGGAGAAGAATTTTGCAACCCTAGAACTGGGCGATCGCCGATTGAATGAGCGCGCAATGTTGATAGGCTACGCTCTAAGCCAAGGATTTGGGAAAGCGCTGTCAGAAATCTTCAAC
Source organism: Mojavia sp. (assembly GCF_059505145.1). Taxonomy (NCBI): domain Bacteria; kingdom Bacillati; phylum Cyanobacteriota; class Cyanophyceae; order Nostocales; family Nostocaceae; genus Mojavia; species Mojavia sp. The sequence goes on along the minus strand of NZ_JCACKA010000086.1, from coordinate 29,261 downwards.
AGTGGAACAATGCTGAAGAGAGCCTATGAGTTTTTGCCAACCCAAAAGTACAATTTTCCAGCGTGATTGAACCGCACTGCCAAATGACGGCGGAGACTGTTGCAGAACACAAGGTGGTGCTGTGCATTGGAGACACGACTTTTCAAGGGTTATGGCAGTATTGAGGCGAAAAAAGAAGGTTACGGCCCAATTGGTAAGGGAGGAAACGGTCTAATATTGCACAGTGCTTTGGCTATAGAACCGCAGAATGGTCAATCCTTGGGCTTGTTGTGGCAAAAACTATGGAATCGGGAGCCAAAGCCGAAACCACTACAAGATGAAACCCCAACGCAGAAGAAACAACGACAAGTAGCAGCTCGTAAAGAAGCCCGAAATCACCCGCTTGAACAGAAAGAATCTTATAAGTGGGTAGAAGCACTCACTTGGGTTGAAAACCTTGTAAGTCAGCAAACACGAGTGATCCATGTTTTCGACTCCTGTTGGTGATATCACAGAAGTTTTTGATAAAACTCGTCAACTTCAACACACTGGAGTTCTGGTTCGCGCGGCTCATAACCGCAGTTTAGATTCCAATAGTGAACATCTGTGGTCGAAGCTAAAAGCACAACCCATTAGTTTTGAACAAAAAATCGAATTACCAGCGACTCAAAAGCGTCCAGAACGCCAAACAAAACTGGCTATCAGATTCTGTGCTGTTAATCTCCGTATTCCTTACCGTTTTGATAATCGTGACCCGCTAGCTGTGTATGCTGTATATGCCACAGAAATTGATTGCCCCGAAGGTGAAACCCCTGTTGAGTGGATATTGCTTACTACAGAAGTTGTTGCAGATATCGAGACAGCTTCAATGGTTTTGCGCTGGTACTCTTATCGCTGGCGTGTCGAAGAATACCATAAAATTTTCTTTTTCGGGATGTCAGGTAGAAAAATACAGGCTTGCTGCTGATGGGATGAAGACTCTTATCGGTTTCTTGAGTGTCATTGCTGTTGAACTGTTGCAATTAACTTATCTCCACCGCACTCAGCCCGATTCTCCGGCAACTAAAATTCTCAATCCCCTTGAACTCAAGATTTTAAAAGCTAAGTCCCCTAAATTTCCCAAAGTGCTAACAGTTAGTTGGGCAGTTGAAGCCGTTGCTCGGCTTGGTGGCTATCTCGAACATCGACGTAAAACGCCCATTGGTATCCAAGTACTGTGGCGAGGTTGGTTAAAATTGCACGACCTTTGTGAAGGCTGGCAGCTTGCAAATGAAACTTAACGGGAAAAGTCAGATCCATAAATGGAGGGGTTTAGTGGGCGATAAGGAATTTAACGGCAGTTTCAAAGAGTTTATTCACTTTCTTGCGATCAGATTGCAGGGATACAGGAGGCAACAATTTTCAAGATTTTTTCCCCCTTACCCCCTCCCTGCCTCTGCACCCCTGCTTAAATTGGTCAGATGAAGTCTGCAATGAAGTCGTAGGCTTTAGTTTGTAAAGTGCCTAAGAAGCACAATCGCTCTCGACACGGTGCGTATTTCTCGTCCAATTCCAGACGAGCGCTTTGTTGTGCCTGTTTCAACTCATCTAACTGACGTTCAAAAGAGTAACTCCACCAGATAAGATATGTTCAATGCTGCTAACTGATAAGACATTCACACTCGCAGTATTCGTAATCTGCAACCAGCCATTGACATCAGGTTTTCCAATCGTGTAAGTACCTTTAGCGAGAATCGGAAGGATTAAAGTATCGTAGTCTTGACCACCACTCAACTTGGCAGTTCCGAATCCAACGTCAAAGATATCCTTTCCTTTGCCTCCACTGATGAAGATACTGGAAACAGATCCATTTTGATTGGCACTTTCGATGGGATTGTTTTTAGCGTCTAAACCGCTGATTTTCCTTGCTTTGAACAAATCATCACCAACTCCACCATCAATGCCAACGACATTGACACCATTGCCCTCGATTCCCACGCTTGTGCCGTAGCCAAGAATTTGGTCATTGCCGTTACCTGCACTGATGCGCCCGGCAGTATTGGAGATGCCGACTCCATGCCCGTTTGCCCCATAACCCCCTTTTCCACCAATACCGATTCCCGTCAAGACATCGCTTCCATCGCCACCACCCAGGTCGGAGGTGTTAGCAATACCTATACCATCGCCACCGATGCCGCCGCTGTTGCTTCCTTTGCCAATACCAGTAATTAAATCATCTTCTGAACCACCACTGATACTGCCAGTGTTTTGGATACCGATTCCTTTGCCGCCGTTCCCAGGGCCATCACCGCCTGTTCCAGTCCCAATAATATCGTCTTTCCCTGCATTCCCATTAATCTTGCCTGTATTAGAGATGCCGATTCCCTGACCACCTACGCCACCATAGACAATAGTATTACCACTACCAGTGCCGATGAGTGAGTCATTTCCCGTACCACCATCAACACTACCACTGCTTAAGATCCCAATCCCATCTCCTGAATACATCCCTCCTGTACCGATGCCTTTGATATTATCGTTGCCTGCATCTGTACTAATCTTGCCTTGATTTGAGATACCTATACCTTTACTGTCATCGTTATCGCTACCGCCCTCACCTGTGCCTGTAATCGTATCATTTCCTAACCCAGCACTAATAATACCTGTAGTACTGTTGAAGATGCCGATTCCTGGATAGATGTATTTAGGGAAACTAGCGCCTTCACCTGTGCCTGCGATCGTATCATTTCCTAAACCAGTCTTTATAGTGCCGTCATTAGAGATACCAATTGCACTAGAATAAAACCCCTGACCTTCACCAGTGATCGTGTCGTTTCCTAAACGAGTATCAATAATGCCATTAATTAAAACTTCAATACCGATGCTAGGTATACCACCCTTATCAACTCCCTGAACAAGGTCGGACTGATTTGTACCGATAATATTAGGAGGAACTATCAGTTTACTCATACGAATTCATCCTTATATTTAATGTTGTGTAAAGCTTGAGCAAAAGTTTCAAAATATCAGCTACACCTATTCCACTTTGATGAAATACAGGTTTACCAAATGAAGAAATTTGACTCATAGACTTTTTTACTTCATTCAAAATTTTGTTATCTGCTAGCGTCAAAACAATTTGCAGTTACAATTCTAGGGAGCTTGAACTCGCCACCCATTGAAGACTACTGACTCAAAGATTAGTGACGGCTTGAAATCCACAAATTATCCAACTATTCAAGTGGATGGAAGTGTATTTAATTGTGAATTGCGAGCGGGAGCAGCCTTAGCGATGTACTCCTATGTCTAAGCAAGCTACGCGTAGACTACGTTGACAGAAGAACTATCACTGCGCTCTTGAAATTGTTTTGCTCAACTTCAACAGTTATTTTTGTGCTTGATGGGAATAAAGCTATAAAAGTAAAAAACTTTACTTTCAACTGATGTTAGCTGTATGCACTAGATTTATTCTACTTATTTAACTTGAGCAATTCTCAGCTTTTCATGAAAATATTTGTTGTACCCTGACGAAGCTTTGACTTCAGCATTTGTTAATATTTATTAGTTAAAGAATAGATATAGCTTCCCCGGGAAAGCTATCACCTCGGAGTATGGACGAGAATTTGTTACGCCGCCGGATGTGGTGACGGAACGGGATAAGTCGGAACGCGATCGCCTGCCTATATGTACAGACTGGGGCAATCATTCTACATCCTGGCTTATACGTCATCGGCTGAGGTTGAGGGCGGTGTTGACGGATTTAATGGATGGGGTTGAGATTAAAGGGGATGAGGCGATCATTGAAGCATTGGCTGATTTTTCCAAGCGGAATGTGCCGCATATCAAGGGTATTCTGAATATGACTATACCGCTTGATGAAACCCCAGTGTGGATTTTAAGCCAGTATCTTTTGCAACTTGGTTTGTCTACCCAGTCTCGTCGTCCTGTTGAGAATGGACAACGGGTTCGGTACTATCGGCTCAATCCCGATGATGTTGCTTTTGCAAAGCGGGTTTTGGAGTATCGTCAACGGCAGCGAGAGGAGAAACAAAGGAGGCGTCAGGAAAAACAAGAACATCAGGCGGCTTATGCGGCTAGAATGCAGACTATTTATGGTATCACCCCTCCGTCCAACCCCCCCATTAATGAAGATGGAAGTAATAATCGGGGGGGTATGGACGGCGATGAGAGCGGAAGTGATTCGTGGTGGGGAAGGGTTAAATATTATGCTGGGTTAGTGATTCAAAGGGTGGAGTATGGTGTGGAATCGGTTAAAGAATTCCTCAGTACGCTGACGAGTGACGAAAGATGGGGAGTGATGTTGGAGTTTGATGAGGTTGAGCCTCTTAAATTTGGCCAGTTGGTTGCGGCTGCTCCCGATTGGGTGCAGTGGATGGTGTGAGTTTTGGGGCGAAGGGAAGCGATCGCGTCGGGTTGATGCAACAACTCCGAATGCTTTCTACGAAGTGGCTTAGTTTTAGCAACGGAAAAATTTTGGTCGTTAAGGCTGAAATCCAGGCTGGCGTAACTCTCGAACACGATCTATTCAGCACTATCTAGTACTCTGCCAACCCAAAATTGTTGGGTGGAGACAGCAAGGGTGCAGGGGTGAATGGCACGCTTGCGCGCGTTATTTGTTGAGGCAAGCTGTTCTTGAGCGGGGGGAGCGCTCTTGTGCTGGGGGAGACAAAGAAATAAGTGAATTCAAGGCTATTTTAATATTTATATATACAAGTTTTCTTCTTTGCTCCCCTAGCCTCAAGTGCTTTTCAAGCGTGCCATTCGGTGCAGAGGGGAAAGAAAATCTCTCTGCTCCTCTGCTCACCACTACGCAAAGTTTCTGTGGTGTACCACTAGGGATGCGATCGCTTACTATTGCTTTGAGAAGGGAGATCGCACAGGGCAGAGGAATTGGGGGTAATGGCAGAGAATTTGTTTGTTGGGGGCGGCGAATTGGGGGCGTTGTTGCGCTCGCACGATTGGTCACAAACCTCATTAGGGGCTGTGGAAACATGGTCAGACGACCTGAAAACGGCAATGCAGATTATACTGACCCAACTGGATCGAGCCAAGCCACCCGAAAAGGCGCAGCTAGACTCTGATATGCTACAGAATAACTCTGCCGCAGAAGCCTTACAGCAAGCCAATCAACTCAATGCGTTCCGAGTCAAACTGGCGGACGCGCTTCGCCCGCTCACCGATGCTTCAGAGATCCAAGCGCTCGCCGCTCGCATTTTGGGTGAGTCTTTGGGAGCAAACCGGGTCATTTACACTGAAGTGGTGCCGAGTGGTGAAGAAGTCATCGTTCATGTAAACTACACGAATGGTGTAGCTCAATTGAGCGGACGATACCGTTTGGAGGACTACCGACGCAACCTAACCATTGATCATCAGGCTGGACTTACCCAGGTTGTCACTAACATTCCCAATAATCCGCAATATACGGATGCTCAGAAGGCGAGTTACCGCGAGATCGACATTGCGGCACACATTGACGTACCGCTAATTAAAAACAATCAATTCGTTGCCCTGCTTGCCGTTCACCAATCCACGCCACGTCAGTGGACGCAAACCGAGATCAAACTGGTTGAAGAAACCGCAGAACGAACTTGGGCCGCGGTGGAACTCGCCCGTGCCGAAGTTGCCTTACGTGAAAGTGAGCAACGCTTCCGATTGATGGCAGATGCTGTTCCACAAATTGTTTGGATTACAGATGCCGAGGGGCGCGTTGAGTTCTTCAACAAGCAATGGAGCGACTACACCGGAGTCGCTTACGAACCGACAACGGCAGCCCAGGTGAGTGCTAACTTCGTTCACCCGGAAGATAGTGAGCGTACAATGGCGGCGTTTAACGAAGCGCGGCGCACTGGCAGCATTTTCTCGGTCGAACACCGGATTCGTTCGGCGGCGGGAACCTATCGCTGGTTTTTGGTTTGCGCCGAGCCTTATCGAGATCTGCAAACGGGTGAGATTGTTCACTGGTTCGGCGCATCAATCGATATCCACGAGCGCAAGCAGGCAGAACAAGCCCTGCGTGAGCGTGAACAACGACTGACTATTGCGACACAAGCAGCACAATTAGGAATATTCGAGTGGAAAGTACCAGAGGATGTCACAATTTGGGAGAATGATCGACTGTACGAAATGTTCGGACTCACGCCCGCCGATGGTTCAGTTTCGGCTCAAGAGTTTTTCAACAGCTACCTGCATCCAGACGATGCTGAAGCCTTTAGAGCCAAATTTACACAAGCGATGCAAACGGGCAGTTTGCGCCAAACGAGTTACCGTATTTGTCGCAAAGACGGAACAATACGCTGGCTCGAAGTCAACGGACAGTTTGAATTTGCCGCCGACGGTGAACCGTTGCGATTCGTTGGTGTAAATGCCGACATCACTGCTCGTAAACAAGCAGAAGCCACAATTGTGCAACGGTCAGCGCAATTTCGCCAACTAGCGGACGCAATGCCGCAACAGGTTTGGATTACCGATGCTCAAGGCAACACGCAATACGTAAATCAGCAATGGACAACTTACACCGGGCTGACACTGGAGCAGACTCAAGACATTCACTATGCGACTGGAGCCATTCACCCCGATGACTTTGAGATCGCGAGTCAACTGTGGAGTACTGCGCTGGCCACAGGAACACCCTATGAAGCTGAATTGCGTTTGAAACACCAAGTTGATCATACCTATCGTTGGTTTCTCTCCCGCGCGATCGCCATTCGTGACGAACAGGGACAAATTGTGCAGTGGTTTGGCACTAGCACAGACATTGAAGAGTTCAGACGCGCCCAGGCCCAACGAGAACAACTCTTACAGCGAGAACAAACCGCACGAGAAGCCGCCGAGAACGCCAATCGGATCAAAGATGAGTTTTTGGCAGTGCTGTCCCATGAGTTGCGTTCGCCCCTCAATCCCATCCTGGGTTGGACTCGGTTGTTACAGAACGGCAAACTCGATGCTGCCCGTCAACGAGAAGCCCTGGCAACTATTGAACGTAACGCTAAACTACAGACGCAGTTGATCGAAGACCTGCTCGACATCTCCCGCATTATGCGAGGCAAACTATCTTTAACCGTAGCTCCTGTCAGTTTGACGTTTGTGATTTCTGCTGCTGTAGAAACGGTGCGATTGGCGGCAGAGGCAAAAAATATTGGGATCGTGCTGGATTTTCATCCAGCGATTGCTCCGGTTTCTGGAGATGCCGCTCGTTTGCAGCAGGTTGTCTGGAACTTGCTGACCAATGCCGTCAAATTCACGCCCCATAAAGGACAAGTGAGTGTTGAACTGCGGCAACTTGACGGACTGGCACAAATTCGAGTCATTGACACAGGCAAAGGCATCAATCCGCAGTTTTTGCCGCATGTATTTGAGTATTTTCGGCAAGAAGATGGTTCAACTACGCGCAAATTTGGCGGCTTGGGATTAGGACTGGCGATTGCGCGGCAAATTGTCCAGATGCACGGGGGAACAGTGCAGGCAGATAGCCACGGTGTAGGGCAAGGCGCAACGTTTATTGTACAATTGCCGACGATGCAACAGACATCACCCATTGCACCTCAACCTATCCAAACTCAAGCAGATGCAGGATTGCCGCTAGCAGGCATTCAAATTCTGCTGGTAGATGATGAACCAGATACCCGTGAGTTTCAAGCTTTTGTGTTAAGCCAGAGTGGAGCAAGGGTGAGGGCTGTTGCTTCTGGCTTTGAAGCATTGCAAGCACTCGAACAGTCTACTCCCGATGTGCTAGTCAGTGATGTCGGCATGGCCCAGATGGACGGTTATATGCTAATAGAGCAAATTCGCTGTCTTCCACCTCATCGCGGCGGAAAGATAAGAGCGATCGCCTTGACTGCTTATGCTATGGATTTTGAGCGACAAAAGGCACTCCAGTCAGGATTCCAAGCTCACATCACAAAACCTGTGGAACCAGAAATGTTGGTCAAGGCAGTTATAAATGTGCTACAGCAGAACTGACTTGATGACGACGCTAGATCTAGCTTTGTCAGCAGTAATTTTTCTTAAGTTAATATTTTGGACAAGTCTAATATCCCCAGCTTTCTCGCTTCTGCTGGTCATGAGATAACCATTGTTGCTAAAGGAGCTTGATTTTTACCACTGCCTCATCCCCTCTTGAAGTTTTGCTACTGAAACACTGTGGAATTTTTACAGCCTAAGTATGCGCTTTTACGGAGTGTAGCGTAAAATTTGTTTTGTCGGAGTGAAATTACTGAAATCGCAATATATTTATGCTGCGGCAGCGGTGTTCTATTGTTTGATACAGTGATGCTTTGTCGATTGCTAGCCTTTTTATGGCCCTGGTGTACAGTGACAAATTAAATGGCATTAAGACAAATTCATGTCATGAATTTAAGCCTTACCCACTTCAGGTTTGCAATTGTTGCTGTTGATATGGCTTGTAAATTCTTTGGGCTAATTCTAGGCGTAAAGCTAGAGATTGCAAGCTTTACACTCTTAATGACATTATTTTGTCACAGCGACAAATAAAAAGTCACTGTACAGCTGTTCACCCAAATAATCTTCTAGGATGCGCTGCTGTACTCTCTTCATGAGAGAATCACCAAAGAAACGGATAATCGCAGCATCAATGCCACCGTCCATCATTCCGAAAGAGTTTGCTGGGCTGACCATACAATCATAATTTGGCAACCGCTCGAAATAGTTATTAACTATTTCTACATTGGGCAAGTAGTTAAACTTCTGTTGAAAGGCTGCACACAGCAAAGGGTTGGGAGCTACCAATATCAGTTTCAAGCTTTTATTTCCTCCGCTTGAATATTTATTTTATATCATGTCCGGTTGAACAATTTTCATTGCGTAGGCGAAGCCTTCCCGTTCGCGTAGCGTCTCCGACAGGAGAAGGGTACGAAGTAAAGCAATCTCCAAACCCTTGCGATTGCTACCCTGCGGGAAGCCACTTCGTGTCTACATTCCACTTCGTTGCATACCCTTCGGGAACGCCAGGGGCGAACGCAATGACATATCACAAGTAATTTGCCGGACATGATTAGGACTTACGCACTCAAGCCTGAAACCCCGATCCCCCCTAGCCCCCCTTAAAAAGGGGGGAACGTCTAAAGCCACGCCACTGAGGGAGTCGCTTAACCCGCAAGGGCGCAGGGCTGCCCCTTTCTAAGGGGGTTGGGGGATCTGAGTGCGTAAGTTCTGATGATATTAGATGTCAGCAAGGACAAACATCAACTGAATTTGTAATACAAATGTAGTATAATGATTTTGTTACCGCTCTAAAGCTAAGACTGTTTATTGCTTGAGCGAAAGGAAATTTTATGATTCCCCGAACGCGCATCCGTAATATTGGTATTTCTGCTCACATCGACTCTGGTAAAACTACGCTGTCAGAGCGAATTCTCTTCTACACGGGCAGAATCCACGCCATTGAGGAGGTACGGGGAGGCGGCAAGGGTGCGACGATGGACTTTATGCCAGAGGAAAAACTACATGGTATAACCATCACTTCGGCTGCTACCACCTGTCAGTGGCACGATTATCAAATCAACTTAATTGATACACCAGGACACGTTGATTTTACGATTGAAGTAGAGCGTGCCCTGCGGGTACTAGATGGGGCAGTAATGGTGCTGTGTGCTGTAGCAGGTGTACAGTCCCAGTCAATCACAGTAGATCGTCAGATGAAGCGCTATCGCGTACCGCGTTTAGCGTTCATCAACAAGATGGATCGCACCGGAGCAAATCCATTTTCCGTGGTGCAAGCCATGCGCGATCGCTTGGAATTAAATCCCTTGCTGCTTCAATATCCCATTGGTAGCGAAGACCAATTCCAAGGGGTGATAGACCTCATAGAGATGAATGCTCACTACTTTGAGGGTGAGAATGGAGAAAACTGGGTGAAAAAGCCAATTCCTGATGCACTTATGGATCAGGCGCAACAGGCACGAGATAAGCTACTAGATGCTTTGTCGCTGTTCTCGGAACCAATGACCGAAATGCTACTAGCAGAACGAGAGATTCCCCCTGAACTGATTTGGCAGACCATCCGCCAAGCTACCTTGAGCCTACAACTCACACCAGTGCTACTGGGTTCGGCATTTAAAAACAAGGGAGTACAAAACTTGTTAGATGCAGTTACCCTGTATCTCCCATCTCCTATAGATAGGGAAGTAGTCAAAACCGTAGAGTCTATAAGTCTCTACCCCGATCCTGATGCTTCCTTAGTGGCTTTGGCATTCAAACTTACTGTCGAATCCTTTGGGCAATTAACTTATACCCGCATTTACTCAGGGACATTGAAACCGGGTGATACCGTTTACAACTCCCGTACTGGAAAACGGGTGCAAATTGGCCGGTTGGTGAGAATGCACGCCAACAAGCGAGAAGAGGTGCAAGTTGCCGTAGCAGGGGATATTGTCGCTCTGTTGGGTGTTGATTGTGCTTCTGGCGATACATTTTGTAGTGGGGAGCCGCTGGTATCCTTAGAGAAAATGTTTGTGCCAGAACCAGTAATTACTCTGGCAATTACACCCAAAAAACAAGAAGATAGCGATCGCCTCTCGAAAGCACTCAACCGCTTTCAAAAAGAAGATCCCACTTTTCGCTTGAGCATTGACCCTGAATCAGGGGCAACTCTGATTTCTGGCATGGGAGAACTTCATCTAGAAATTTACCTAGAGCGCATTCAACGCGAATATAACGCTGAGGTATACGTTGGTACACCAGCCGTAGCATATCGGGAAACTATTGGGCAAAAAGCTCACTTCGACTACCGACTCAAGAAACAAACTGGCGGATCAGGCCAATACGCCCACGTCACCGGGTGGATTGAACCGACAGACGAGCCATTTGTCTTTGAAAACCGAGTCGTTGGGGGCGCAATTCCCAAAGAATATATCCCAGCCTGTGAGAAGGGTTTCCGCGAGGCGATGCAATCAGGACAGCTAGAAGGTTATCCTGTCACCGGGGTGAAAGTCGTTTTGGAAGGGGGTTCCTATCACCCAGTAGACTCTTCAGAATTAGCATTCCGGTCAGCAGCCCATCAAGCACTTGAGGGGGCAATTCGCAAAGCCAATTCCTACATCCTTGAACCGATCATGCTTGTAGAAGTGGAAACACCTAACGAATTCATGGGTAGAGTTCAAGGCGACCTCTCATCCCGTAGAGGTTTGCTCTTGGGTTCCGAGACGATGCAAGGATATTCAGTGATTCGGGCTGAAGTACCACTAGCGCGAATGTTTGGCTATTCTACAGACTTGCGATCGCTTACTTCTGGTATGGCAACTTTCACCATGGAATTTGCCTGTTACAGACAAGCCGATTCACCCAAGTAGCCATTTAATTACTAGTTCGTAGTTCATAATTCGTAATTGAAAAAGCAATTATGAATTACGAATTAAAATTTACGAATTAGAGAGTTACTTTGAAACTTCAAATATCTTGCTAACCAAGGGCAAAAGCCGACAATGAAGGCATGAAAATCTTTTTCCCTAATACCTAGTCCCTAGTTCCCAGCCCCCAATCCCCAGTCCCCATTATTTCTCGCCGCTCAACTTCACCGTTAAGCGGCTAATCTTTTTGGGAAAACTAATCTTGTTAGTAAATATTGATAAACTTTTATGGCAATTCCTCTCTTGCCCGGCGATGCTAGGCGAACGGATAGCTACGCTAAAGCAACCGTTGAGATTACCGACTATCACATCACCGAAGAGATTTACCCTGAAAGTCGAACTCTTTTCTATCGGACAATTGGTTATAAGGTGGCGCATGAAAATAATGACTCGCTTGGTTTGAATGCAGTCAATTTCCAACTCGCTTTAGATGAGGTGTTTCATGTCCGCAGTTAACCTCAGAAAAATTTTGAACAAAAAAGAGTTGCTGTCTCTGCTTCAGGATTTAGTTAACCAGTTCAATATTGCGATTGATGTTGAGCTGGTAGATGGCACAAAACTGATGAGCATTGGAAAGCAAACCTCAAAAAACCGATATCCAATTGAGGTGTCAGGAGAAATCATTGGTTGGGTTGTTGGGGAAGAACAAGCAACCTTAGTGGCGACTTTGCTCTCGCTTCTGGCAAAACAAGAAGCTGAGAAGAAAGAAATAGCTAAAGAATTGCTGGAGCGATACCAGGAAATTGATTTGTTTGAGGATATCTCGACGCAACTCACAACAAGTTTGGATAGGCGACAGATTGCCCAACTTGTACTACAGGAAATGAGTCAATTAATTGATTCGTCTGCGGGGATGATTTTGCTCCTCAGTTCGGATGCAACTGCATTGGAAATCATTGCCGAATTTGGACAGTTTTTTGACCACAATCAGCCGGAACCTGGTAAGGGAATTATTGGCAATATTGTGCAATCTGGTCGGGCAGAACTTATTAATGATGTGCAAGCCGATCCTCGATTAGAGGGGCAGGAAAACGTGAGTGCGCTGATTTGTGTACCGTTGAGAGCCAGGGAGCGGGTACTGGGAGCGATCGCCATTGGCACGCAAAAAACTTACGCCTACAAAGCCGAACACCTCAAACTCGTGAGTATCTTTGCCTCACAAACAGCGATCGCCATTGAAAAAGCCTTACTTTACGAGCAAAGCACTCAAGCAACCGCCCAGGCAAAAGCCCAGACACAAAGGCTTCAGCAAGCCCTTCATGATTTGCAACTAGCGCAAACCCAGTTAATCCAAAGCGAGAAAATGTCGAGTTTGGGGCAACTGATTGCCGGAGTTGCCCACGAAATCAACAACCCAGTAAACTTCATTGGCGGCAATTTGAAGTATGTTGCCGAGTACGCCAAAGACTTGTTGTACCTGCTGCAAGAGTATCAGAAATTCTTGCCTGTTACTCCGCCAGATCTGGAATCAGAGCTAGACAATATCGATTTGGAATTTATCATGGAGGATTTGCCCAAACTGCTGGATTCGATGAAGGTGGGTAGCGATCGCATTGTGGAAATTGTACAATCCCTGAAAAACTTCTCCCGCCATGATGCAGCCCAAATGAAAGCCGTCAACATCCACGATGGCATTGACGGGACGCTGATGATTCTCCGGCATCGTCTCAAAGCAGGTGTTCACAATGCAGCAATTGAAATCGTTAAAGATTATGCAGAACTCCCCCTAATTGAATGCTACCCCGGACAGTTGAATCAAGTTTTTATGAACATCCTGGCAAATGCTATTGATGCCCTAGAAGAGTCAGTAGTTAGTAGTCAGTGGCCAGTGGTAAACAAATCAAAAACAACACTCCCAACTATTACCATTCGCACCGAAGTTATTGACGACCAGTGGGTTGTAATTCGCATTGCTGACAACGGCCCTGGTATGAAGGAGGAGGTAATCCGTCGGATTTACGATCCCTTCTTCACCACAAAAGATATTGGCAAGGGAACCGGGTTGGGTATGGCAATCAGCCACCAAATTGTTGTGGAAAGGCATCGGGGAATTCTCAAATGTCGTTCTCAGCCAGGTGAAGGGACAGAATTCTGGATTCAGATTCCGGTGAATTGTGCAGTGATGGAAGCTGCTGAAGGCGAGAGTTGCACCTCTGCACCGAAGACGGCGATTGCGCTGCGCGCAGTGCCAAAGGCGATCGCCCCGCCAATTTCCCCAACCGAGTCATCCCCTACTCCTGATGCAGACGGATTCATTCCATCAACAACTCCCATGCTCAAACCTACGGAGCTGTTGATTCGACATACTCAACTGCTCCGGCGACTTTCGCAGCAAAATTCAGAAGTTGACGCTGCATCACCTGCTCAAATTTACTACATATTTCAACGCCACCCAATTTCATTAAAGCTTTACGCCACCTTGTTGTCCTGGTTCTGTTGTTCTCAACCTAGCCACTTACACCACTAAGAAAACAACCATGTCTAGCCAACTTGAGGAATATAACCGTCAGTTAATTGAACAATGTCCCGTCGGTCTGGTACTGTGCCGAACAGATGGAACACTGATTGACCGTACCAAGTTTATCCCTTGAGACTGGGTGTAAGGCTTTTGAACGCCTACACCCTCATACTCCACCCGCCAAAACCTTCGATTTTTCGTTTTTTCCCCGTGTCAAGTTCATTCAAACTTTCCCCAAAGCCATAACCTCACTCTTAAGGAAGATCCTGATTAAGGAGTAAGTCGGATTAAATAGAAGAGACCGTGTATGCATACGGATAAATCTTCATGAAGCGCGATACCACTGGTAAGTTTGTTAGTAATTGGGACTCAGAAAGGAAACAACGAGTTAGCTTATCTCTTACCAGTACAGCGTGGCGATCGCTCGATGAGGAAGCTCAAAAACGAGGAATTTCCCGTTCGGAAGTGATTGAACACGTTGCCCGTAGCTTTGGAAGTGAGCAACATCTCTCCAATGTTCATGGGGCGAATGGTGAAAACGCTTTGCTACAAGAATGCATCATAGAGCAGCAGCAAGCGATCGCCACCTTGCAGCATCAGAAACAGGAATTAGAAACTTTGCTGGAAAATGCTCCAGATGGAATCGCCCGCTTTGATTCGCAACTTTGTTACCTATATGCTAACCGAATTGTCGAGCAAACTTTGGGATTTTCACGGGATGCTTTACTGGGTAAATCCATGTCTGAATTTATGTCAGACCCAATTAACCAGTTTTGGGAAGAGCATTTACGTCAGGCATTTGTAACGGCTCAAGAACAGGAGATTGAATTTGAATTTGCCACCCCGTTTGGTGTACGGTTCTATCAGGCTAGGTTAGTTCCCGAATTGAATGCTGAGGGAATGCCAATATCTGTCGTAGTCATCAGCCGTGACATTACCGAAACTAGACTTGCCCAACAACAGCGCACCCAACTCATAACTGCCCAAGCAACTGAGCGCAAGGTGGCAATGATCCTGGAAAGCATTACGGATGCCTTTGTTGCCTTTGATCGCAATTGGCGCTACACCTATGTGAATCATGCGGCGGCTGAAATTCTTCATACAAAGCCAGAAGAGCTACTTGGAAAACACGTTTGGTATGAGGTTTTTCCCGATAAAGTGGGTAGTATAGCATACCAGGAACTGCATCGGGCATTGGCTGAACAAGTCCCTGTTTCCTGGGAAGAATTTGGACAACCGATCGAGCGTTGGTTAGAAGTGAATGCTTATCCGTCTGCTGAGGGTGTGGCAGTCTATTTCCGTGATATCACAAAGCGCAAACAAGCTGAGGCAGAGCGGGAGAGGTTGCTGCAAGAGTTAGAAACAGAACGCACTCGGTTTGAAGCGGTTTTACGACAAATGCCTGCTGGCGTGATGATTGCCGATGCCGCTTCTGGTAAGCTGGTTCTGACCAATGAACAAGCCAAACAGATTGTTGGGTACGGTTATGAACAGTCGCTTGAGCTTGAGGAGTATGTAGCCATTACTCCATTTACAGCCTTTCGCTGTGATGGACAAATTTACGCAGTTAACGAATATCCACTGGTGCGATCGCTCTTAACAGGTGAAGTAGTATCTAACGAAGAAATCGAACTACAAAAGAAAGACGGTAGCCGTATTTTCATTAGTGTGAACTCAGCACCAATTTTAGATCACCAAGAGCAAATTGTTGCAGCCGTTGCGGTATTTGACAATATAACCGAGCGCGAGATGCTTCGCACGCAAAGCGATCGCCTTTTAGAACGAGAACAAGCTGCCAGGCTGGAAGCAGAAACAGAACGCCAGCGGCTGTATGATATCCTGATGCAGTTTCCTGCCATGATTGGAATTGTTACAGGCCCCGATCTTGTGTATGAATTTGCTAATCCTACCTATCTGCAAGTGGCTGGGCGTACTCCAGATATTATTGGCAAACCGATTCGGGACGTTTTCCCGGAGTTAGAGGGGCAAATTTACTTTGATGTACTCGATCAAGTTTACCGCACAGGAGAAACGTTCATTCGGGATGAGTCGCCCACCTACTGGGATCGGAACGGTGATGGTGTGTTGGAAGAGGCATTCTTCAACTGCGTCTTTACAGCTTGGCGGGATGGGTCGGGAAACATTCAGGGCGTGTTAATTTATAACATTGAAGTGACAGCCCAAGTCCGGGCACGGCAACAAATTGAACAACTGCTCAAGCATCTCCAGCAGAAAGAAGAAATTCAGCAATTCCTGATCGAATTAAATGACGCGATTCGGGCAATTCAAGACCCGCAGGAAATTATGTGGCAGGTGGTTCGTGCCACAGGGCAACAGTTCCAAGTCAGTCGCTGTACTTATGGTGAAATTGATTCAACGCAGGAATACGTAATTGTCGATCGCGACTATTGTAATGGTGTAATCAGTGTGGTTGGCAGTCACCACATGAATTCCTTTGGCCCGGAAATTATTGCTGAACTAAAGCAGGGCAAAACAATAGTCGTGGATGATGTCGATACCGATCCTCGGACTGCTGGATCTGGGACAGCCGCCTTTGATGCAATTGAGACGAAATCTCTTCTGTGTATTCCCTTGGTGAAAGCGGGACGGTTTGTGGCGCTATTTGTGTTGCACCATGTTTCTCCTCGTCACTGGACAGAAAATGAAGTGGGGCTGATGGAACAAATTGCCGAACAAACTTGGTTAGTCGTGGAGCGATCGCGGGCAGAAAAGGCACTACGAGAAAGTGAGGCTTACCTGCAATTTGCGCTCAAGGTCGGACGTATGGGAACGTGGAACTGGGATACACAGACTGGCAAAATGATCTGGTCAGAAGGACACTTCACCATTTTAGGTCTGCAACCGTATGAGTGCGAACCCAGCTATAAAGTTTGGGCAAATCAAGTGCATCCTGATGATTTAGCACCAACGAAGGCGAAACTTCGGCAAGCTATGCTGGAAAAAAAGGAGTATCACCACGAATATCGCCTGCGGTGGCCGGATGGCTCGATTCACTGGATAGAAACAAGGGGACAATTTACTTACGATTCTCAAGAAAATCCTAAACACTCAATCGGCGCTGTCATTGACATCACAGAGCGTAAGCAAGCTGAACAAGAACGGGAACAATTGCTAGAGCGTGAACGCATTGCTCGGACTCAAGCAGAAGCTGCACAGCGTCAACTGGCAACTATGTTTGAAACCTCTCCGGTGGGCATTGCCCTGTTAGATGCCGAGCAGCGATTTATTGCGATTAATGAAGCATTAGCCGAAATCAACGGACTCACCCGTGAACAACACTTAGGGCATTCAATTCCCGAACTGTTTGGTCAATCCGATCCCAAATTAGTTGAAGTTTTTGACTACATTTACACCACAGGCAATCCTTTTATCTCACCTAAATTTGCTGTCAAAGTTCCCGGACGCAGCGATCGCTCTCCCGGTTACTACAACGTTTACTATCTGCCAACAACGAACTCAAATCAGCAGGTAAAAAATGTTTTAGTGTATGTCTTAGACGTGACAGAGCAAGTCAGGTTAGAGCGTAACCAACGTTTTCTGGCAGAGGCGAGCGCAGTTTTGGCCTCATCGCTTGATTATCAAATCACCCTGGAGCGAGTGGCACAGCTGGCAGTATCTGAGTTGGCAGATTGGTGTACAGTCCACATAGTTGAAGAAGATGGTGCGATTGAGCAGATTGCAGTAGCTCACTCCGACCCTGCCAAACTGGAATGGGCTAATCAAATTAGAGACAAATACCCTCTGAACCGGGATGATCTTCGCGGTGCTGCATTGACATTGCGAACTGGGCAATCAGATTTGTTAGCGGATATTCCAGATGAGTTGCTGGTACAAGCAGCCCGTGACGCAGAACATTTAGAAATTTTGCGCTCTGTTGGGTTTAAATCTGTAATGACAGTGCCACTACGAACCCAAACACGGATTCTCGGTGTTATATCCTTTATTTCAGCTGAGTCTGGGCAAAAATATGACCAGAGGAATTTGCAACTAGCAGAAGAACTAGCTTACCGTGCTTCCTTAGCAATTGATAATGCTCAATTGTATCGGGTAGCTCAAAGCGATCGCGCCAAAGCAGAAGCCGCTAACCGAATTAAAGACGAATTTCTGGCTGTACTTTCCCACGAATTGCGATCGCCCCTAAATCCAATTCTCGGCTGGACAAAAATACTACGAAGTAAGCGGCTAGATTCCACAAAAGCTGACCAAGCTTTAGAAACGATTGAACGCAATGCGAAGTTGCAAGCACAATTGATTGAAGACTTATTAGATGTTTCCCGCATTCTCCAAGGCAAAATGACCTTAAACGTTGCCCCAGTTGATTTAGCTGCCACAATTGAAGCAGCCAAAGAAACTGTACAATTAGCAGCAGAAGCCAAAAATATTCAAATCCAGACCACACTCAACTCAATTTCAGGCACTGTTTCCGGCGATACCAACCGCCTACAACAAGTTGTCTGGAATCTCCTCTCTAACGCTGTCAAGTTCACACCATCTGGAGGACGAGTTGAGGTGGAACTGGCTCAGGTTGGCACATATGCTCAAATTCAAGTCAAAGATACAGGAATTGGTATCAGCCCAGAATTTGTACCTTATGTGTTTGAATACTTCCGGCAAGAAGATGGCACAAGGACGCGAAAATTTGGCGGCTTGGGATTGGGGCTGGCGATCGTCCGTCATTTAACCCAACTGCATGGAGGAATCGTTGAGGCAGATAGTCCAGGACAAAATTTAGGAGCAACATTCACTGTCCGGCTACCGTTAAATAGGATTGATCAACAAAGAATTAGAACTGAAAATGCAATACTCAATAATGAGGAATCAGCAATCAGCGCTCCCTTAACAGGTATTCAAATATTGGTTGTAGATGATGATGCAGATATGCGGGAGTTGGCAGAATTCATCCTGACGCAATCTGGCGCAGAAGTTACCACAGCCGCTTCAGCAGCAGAGGCATTAGCTTTCTTCAATCAGTCTGTCCCGGATCTTTTACTGTGTGATATTGGTATGCCTGAAATGGATGGCTATTCCTTGATTCGGCAAATTAGAAAGTGTGCGGCGGTAAGTGAAACTATGCCGAAGGCGATTGCGCTTACTGCTTATGCAGGAGAAATTAACCAGCAACAAGCCTTGGCTGCCGGATTTCAAATGCATATCTCCAAGCCTGTTGATCCGGAGATGTTAGTGCAGGCTATTGTCCAATTGCTTCATCCCATCAAGCGAGGCAAATCCTTGAAACCTTAATACACAACGCCACATACCTGTATAGTTCTAGCCTTGGCAATGCTAAATTCAAACACACTTAAACTGACCTGTAAGTTGGTAAAAAAATAAACATAGCAACTACTGTAGAAAAAGTCTCATACGTTAGGCAAACTGAGTTGGACATTTAGGAGTTTTGTGTGCCTACCTTGAAAACTTTGCAACCTGGAGATGAAGTGTTGTTAGAAGCCTTTCTTTTACAACACGCCGATACTTCTATGTTTTTACGGTCGAATTTGCGAGAAGCTGGGCTATTTGACCAGGATAGCAGGTTTCAAGGGACTTATGTAGCCGCGATCGTAGATAAAAAGATAGTGGCAGTCGCCGCCCACTATTGGAACGGGATGGTAATTGTCCAAGCACCAGTGCAACTTGCAGACGTGGTGGAAGCAGTTGTGGCGCAGTCTGGCAGAAGCATTTCTGGAATTGCTGGCCCAGCAAAACAAGTCGAAGCTACAAAAAAAATCTTGGGGCTTGCTAACGAACCAACTTACTTAGATGAGCGTGAAATACTGTTGTCCTTGCCGCTGCAAAACTTACAGATACCAAAAGCTTTAGCATCAGGGGAAGTGCGATGTCGATTGCCACATCTAGATGAATTGGATTTGCTCAGTAAGTGGAGCGTTGCCTATAATGTGGAAGCCTTAAGACAACAAGAAACTCCTGAGTTGCTTCCAGCTTGTCGCCAAACACTTGAGTCCCATCAAGCTAAGGCTAGCCATTGGGTCTTAGTAGTAAAAAATACTCCTGTTTCTTATAGTGCCTTCAATGCTCGCCTACCTGATATTGTGCAGATTGGGGGAGTGTGGACACCTCCGCAATTGCGGGGTAAAGGCTATGCTAAAAGCGTAGTAGCAGGCTCATTGCTAGAGGCGCGATCGCAAGGAGTAGAACGCGCTATCTTATTTACAAATCGAGAAAACTTGGCAGCACAAGCAGCATATAAAGGTATTGGTTTTCAGGCTACTGGAGAGGAGTTTGGCTTAATGTTATTTGAAGATCCTCAGTAATCAACTCTAAAACTACTAGATTGATAAATATCATTCATATGCAATACGGTTCGGATAACTCCTAAGTTTGTACTATTAGCAGCTTTTAAGTTTGAACTATGAGCCAGTATCGCTTTAAACATTCATTCTCTGTTGACCCTAGCTTAAGTAATAAGCTTTTTGACTTGTTAGAAGTCACATTTCCTGGAATCAGCAGTGCAGCAGAATGTGCGAGAAAACTAGGTGCATCCTGGGAAGCTGCTTCGACTCCCTTTATTCGCCTTCATGATGATATTGCCATTACTCATGTCGGAGTAGTAGAAATTCCTATGCAAATTATGGGGCAAAAAGTGACTGTTGGAGGAATCCATGCAGTATCTACCCATCCCGAATTTCGCAGAAGAGGCTATTACCGTGAAGTAATGAACGAAGTACTGGAATATTGCGACCAACTTTATGAAACACTAGTATTAACGACATCGCAACCAGAGCTTTACCAACCTTTTGGCTTTCGCGTAGTTGAAGAAAACATCTTCAAAGTCAAGTGTGGTTCCATAGGTAGCACTTATGGTTTGAGAACACTGGATTTTGCAGATGCCCAAGATTTAACATTGCTGCACAGACTTTTGGAAACACGCGTTCCCGTCTCTAATATAGTTGGGGTAGTCAACGAAAAAGCCGCGTTCTGCGTCAATGAGGGAAGTCGCCCTTTGCATTATGCACAAGATTTAGATTTGATCGCTTGTTTGGAGATAGAAGATACCCGACTTCATCTTTTTGATATCGTTGCAACACAGATATACCCTTTGCAAAACATCCTCGCAAGAATACCTCAACTCATTGAAGAGGTAGTAATTTACTTTAGTCCTGAGCTTCTCAATATCGAAAATGTACAAGCACTTCCCTACGTCATTGATGAAGCGGTGCTGATGGTGCGCGGTAAATTTGCAGCGGAGGAACAGAAGTTTATGTTGCCACGTTCTGCAAGGTGTTGAGGCTCAAGCGTTGACAAGAAATAACTTAATTTGTGAAAACTTCGTAGGGCTAGCAATGCACAGCTTAGAGAATTATGAATTTTTCACTAATCATGCTCACGGAACAGATTGACAGAAAATATCCCTGAGTTACGTAAAAGCTGTATAAAATTTGAGCTTTTTTAAAAGCAGTATGCTGAGTGATGTGAAACGATTTAACCTAGTAATTCTAAGATTATCATAGATATAATAGTTAGTGTTTTTAAATTTAAAGTATTGAATTATACTGTGTGAATTTATCTGGTTTTATATCTGGTTTTACAATAGTTAATAGCTTTATAGTTGGGCTTGTTTGCTATTTAAGCTATATAGTACTTGTTATGCCAATAAAATAGCAAATGTTGCATTCAATAAGCAAAAAGCATTATTACAATCAAGCTGAAAAGCTGACATATATTGACAAACGAGATAAAATTACTGTTAGCTCAACCTATCAAGATGAGAGAAATTAGCAGAGAGGGCAGTATGACAGCAAAACCCCACTCGAAAATTCTCACAGAACTACTCAATCTGGAAGGAATGAAAGTAGAAAGTTACATTCATCATGAGGGAGTAGGAGTAATATTGCATTTAACAGCAGAATCGAAAAAATCTATCTGTCCTCAATGTGGAGAACTCAGCCAGAAAATACATCAAAATCACAGATATCTGGTGAAAGACTTACCATTAATGAGCCAACCAGTATATTTGGATATAAATCGCCGACAATTCAAGTGTTGTGTCTGTAATAAACCATTCAGTGAAGAATTTAACTTTGTCAAAAAAAGAAGAACATATACTTGTCGATTTGCCAAAAATATTGTCAATCAAATTTTAAAAAATGATGTGAAGAATGTAGCACAAAGAAACAATGTCAGCCCAGAAGAGATTGAGACAATGTTAAAAGACGCATCTCAAGACTTGATAGGCTCAAAGCCATCTGAGTTACAACGATTAGAAATAGGTCAAACAACCTTGTATCAAGGTTGAGCTAAATAACCAGAAAACAAGAACTTACTGACCTGTATGCGAATATAAGTCAGATAAATAGTAGTTATTGGCAGTTCTAAAAAGTAACAAGTTTTCAAACAACAATTAAAATTGCTGCCAACAAGTTTACTAAGTTTTATAAATTTAAAATTAGAAATTTAATTGTAGAAAATTTTAATTATTAATTTAGCATAACTAATACTGACGTAAAATTATTATTTTCATAATAATTTACAATTTGAATTGGGAATTTTCCGCCATCTTGTATAGACTTACAAGTAGGTCTTCTATCTTCCAGTAGACAAATTTATGGGTGTAAGAAAGACAAAATTTAGAAATTAGAAAACCTTCGTTTGAGACATCTAGTATTTTGTCAATAGTGTCAATTTAAGTCTGAAAAGTTTTTAGAGCTTGCCGCTAAATATAACCTGGTAATGAGGTATTTCTCAAACCTTTATCAAGTCTAGCTTTCAGTTTAAATTGACGCCGATAGTGTTTTTTAGCCCACTATAAAGCACTCATATACTTTTGCGAGGACTGCTTTTTGAATTAACAAAGCAGACATTGTTAGTCAGCAATTCAGGAGCAATATTAGAAAATTATAAATAACAAGTTGCTGACATACTAGTACTTCATCTCTTCCTAGAGATGAAGTACTAGTAGCTCGATATTTTCTGAGAAATAGCCAATTAGGAGAAACTATCATGGCAGTAACATGGATTCCAGGTCTAAATGGCGCAAATGTACCAACTAATGGCCCAGATATCGGTACTAGTAATGCAGCTTCTGATGTCTTAAATGGTCTTGGTGGGAATGATATTCTCAATGGTGGGGGTGGCAACGATACTCTCAATGGTGGGGATGGCAACGATACTCTCAATGGTGGTAATGGGAATGACCTTCTCAATGGTGGGGCTGGCATCGACATTCTTAATGGTGGAATTGGCAGCGATACCCTAGTAGGAGATACTGGGAACGACATTTTCAATGGTGGGGCTGGCAACGACCGACTAATTTGGAATAACGGTGACGGCAGCGACATCATGAATGGCAATGGTGGCAGCGACGTGGTTGAGGTCAATGGCGCGGCAGTGGGCGACGTATTCCGCTTACAAGGGAACGGCGGCAATGCCATATTCGACCGGCTGAACTTGGTTCCATTCACCCTGACTGTTAATGGTGTGGAAAGTTTCGAGGTCAATGGACTTGGAGGCAATGATAGCCTCCAAATTGACAGCCTAGCAGGGACTGACGTAACTGCGGTTACTTTTACAGGCGGTGCCGGAAACGATACGCTTGATGGTAGCGGCACAGCTACACCGTTAACTGGCTTTGGTGATGAGGGCAACGACAGTCTTATTGGTGGGGCTGGCGCTGACATTCTCAATGGTGGAATTGGCGCTGACATTCTCAATGGAGATGCTGGCAACGATGTTCTCAATGGAGATGCTGGCGCTGACATTCTCAATGGTGGGGCTGGTGCTGACATTCTCAATGGAGATGCTGGCGCTGACATTCTCAATGGTGGGGCTGGTGCTGACATTCTCAATGG
>NZ_JCACKA010000086.1:0-5537 GCF_059505145.1 Mojavia sp. | reverse complement strand
GAGATGCTGGCGCTGACATTCTCAATGGTGGGGCTGGTGCTGACATTCTCAATGGTGGGGCTGGCACCGACAATCTCAATGGAGGGGCTGGTAACGATGTTCTCAATGGAGATGCTGGTGCTGACAATCTCAATGGTGGTGCTGGCGCTGACATTCTCAATGGTGGGGCTGGTGCTGACATTCTCAATGGTGGGGCTGGCGCTGATGTGCTCGTAGGTGGACTGGGGTCAGATACCCTGACGGGCGGAACTGGGGCAGATACGTTTGTCTACCTCAGCAGCGCTGAGTCACCTGTTGGCGCAGGTTTACGTGACACAATCACAGACTTCATCAGTGGCGTCGACAAAATCGATTTGGGAGGAATCTATGGGCCTCCGCTCGTGTTCATTGGCGGTTTAGGCTTTGGTGGAGTTGGTCAAGTGCGATACGCCGACGGATTGTTGCAAGCCAATCTCCTAGGCGATGTAACCCCAGACTTTGAGATCCAATTGGCGGGTGCGCCAGTAATAAATGCAGGTGATCTCATCCTCGCCTAAGTTGAAATCAAGGGTGAGTATGGTGGTTGGCCATGAAGATAGTCTAGTCATGGAAAACCACAATGGCCAAGAAACAGGCCGTTTCACTCACCCTCAAACAAAGACAGACACTGGATGTATTCACGACCAAATACAGAACTGCGGCTTACCAACTCAACCGCATTAACAATTCTCAGTAAAATCTTAAACGTTTAAAAAAGAGCAATTATCATGATAATTGCTCTTTTTTAGGTTCATTATATTGCTGTGAAGTTTATTCCCATCAGTAGATGACTGGAAGATGGTACTATTTCTAGTTCCTGGAGTAACTGCGGTTGGAGTCGATTCCATAGCTGGAACATGAATAAATTTAAGGGGAAAGCCAAACTGTAGGTGGCTTTTTTCAAAAAAATTGCCAAACAAGGAAAATCTCATGACTCAATACGATTATGTAGTGATTGGTGCAGGATCGGCAGGCTGTGTTGTTGCTAATCGTCTGACCGAAGACGGTAAAACAACTGTGTTATTGCTGGAAGCGGGTGTTCCGGCTACCAAACCGGAGATCCAAGTTCCTGTACTCTGGACAAAACTATGGGGTACTGAGGTGGACTGGGCATATTTTACGGAAGAAGAACCGTATTTAAATAACCGCAAATTTTTTGTCCGCGTGGGAAAGTTTTAGGTGGCACCAGTTCAATCAACGCTATGATTTATATTCGCGGCAATCGGCATGATTACGATCGCTGGCAGGAATTAGGCAATCTCGGTTGGAGTTACCAAGATGTGTTGCCATATTTCAAGAAATCTGAAAACCAGCAGCGAGGAACATCAGAATTTCACGGGGTCGATGGAGCGTTGACTGTGAGTGATCCCTTAGCGCCGAGCGTGACATCACAACGATTTGTGGAAGCAGCCGTTGCACTTGGCTATGAGCGTAATCCTGACTTTAATGGTGCACAGCAGGAGGGAGCAGGACTTTATCAGTTAACTGTAAAAGAGGGTAAGCGGCAAAGTACTGCGGCTGCGTTCCTACTACCGATTCTCGATCGCCCCAATTTAACAGTCAGCACTGGTGCATTAGTCACGCGGTTACTATTTGAAGGAACACGCACGGTGGGAGTAGAGTATCTGCACAATGAAACGATACACCAATCTTTTGTGAATCAGGAAGTGATTCTCAGTGCTGGCGCGTTAGATTCCCCCAAGCTGCTGATGCTCTCTGGAATTGGAGATGCTGAACAACTGCGGGCGTTAGACATTCCTGTAGTTGTTGATTTGCCCGGTGTCGGTCAGAACCTCCAAGATCACCTTCATGTCCCAGTGGCATATCAGGCAACTCAGGAGCTGCAACCTGCCCCAACCAGCAATATTGTGGAAGCTGGATTGTTCCTACATACCGAAGGTCGTTTAGATGCTGCGCCTGATTTACAGTTTTTCTGTGGCCCTGTTTTGTGGACACCTCCTGCTTATCCCCGCGAAGGCCCAGGATTCTCAAGTACAGCCTGTTTGACCCAGCCCTACAGCCGTGGCAGTGTTAGTCTGCGTTCTGCTTCCCCCAAAGACCCACCCTTAATCCGGATGAACTATCTCCAGAGTGAATCCGATCTGCAACTAGCTTTTGCAGGACTCAAAATTAGCCGTCAGTTGTTACATTCAAGTGTATTTGATGAGTTCCGAGGCGAGGAAGTTGCTCCTGGTGCTGATGTATCTAGCGATGAAGCACTCCAAGTTTATATCCGGCAAGGTTGTAATACTGTATACCACCCTGTTGGCACTTGCAAAATGGGAACTGACTTAATGGCAGTGGTAGACCCCGAACTGCGGGTACATGGTGTTGAAGGATTGCGTGTTGTAGATGCATCAATTATGCCAACTATCACTACGGGAAACACAAACGCACCCACAATTATGATTGGTGAAAAGGCAGCCGATTTGATTAAAGTCGCAGGTCGGGTTCCAGAGCAAGTGCCGTTAACAAGTGCGATCGCCTAAGCGCACTGCACTTTGCGTAATCGCTTGACTACCTAAAGCATGATCAAACCCAGCCTGACACCAACGGTCACAGCTTCGGTGCGGCTGGAGACACCAAGCTTTTGAAAAATAGATGAGATATGAAACTTCACCGTATGCTCGGAGATATGCAAGTGTTTGGCGATCGCTTTATTACTTATCCCAGAACCAAGCATTTCTAATACTTCAATTTCCCGTGGTGTCAGAGTTTGTACGGGAGTTGCCATGATTTTTTCTCGCATAGGCAACAACTCCACAGCATCTGGATGTAGCACTACCAAATCATTTGCGATCGCAATCACAGCAGCGATAATTTCTGCTTCTGTACTATCACCAGGCAATATGCCTTGGACACCAGAACGCAGTGCCATCTCTAAGTCAATGGTTTCAAGTTCTTCAATAATAATCAGAAATCCCAAACTGTATTGCTCCTCTTGGATCAGCAGCAATTGTTCCCAGATTGATGGTTGCGGATTAGCACCCAAATCTAGTAGCACCACATCGGGTTGTAATTGCCCAACTTCCCTGACCAAAACATCTAAGTTGGATGCACTCCCCACTACAGCCAACTGTGTATTGCTAGTCACCACAGCTGACAAACCTGCCCGTACTATAGGAGAAGGGGCAACTACCATCACCCGGATCATTTTGCCTCCACAGCAGTTTTCCCCGCAACATGGATAATGAATTGTTGCCCACCACGCAAGGCTTGTAAGGTTAGGGATTCGCTGTCGTTGCTTTGATGCAGATATTTGGCTAAGTCATCAAGTCTAGTAAATAGCCGCCCTGAAACTCCAATCAGCACATCACCGATTTGCACACCAGCAGTTTCTGCCGCACTACCAGACAGCACAGATAATACTAATAAACCAAACGTGCGTTGATCTACAAACACAGGTTGCAAAGTTACTCCTAGCTGCCGGCGACTGTGGCCACGCAAAAAACGGTTGACAGCCAAACTAGGGATAGCCACAGCCAAACCATTAACAACCATCGTGTTGATTCCCACGACTCGACCGAGACAGTCGGCAAGCGGCCCCCCGGAATTGCCAGGGTACAATCGAATATTAGCCATGACTGCACGCTGATGATTAGCATGGATGATTCCTGTTGTCACCGCGCCACTATCAGCAAACGGATTTCCCACCGCTAAGACTAATTCACCTACTCGCAGTCCATCAGAATCACCAATAGTTGCAATGTTTAAATTAGTTGCAGTAATTTTTAAGGCGGCTAAATCCTGCTGTGGGTCAAAGTGTGTACGCACAGCATCAAATACCCGCCCATCAGACAATTGAACCGTTGCCTTATGGCTGGTTGCTACATGGGCATTAGTGATAATTAATCCGTCAGGTTGCCAAATTACGCCAGAACCAACTCCTTGAGAATTGCTTTGAACCTTGACTGTGGTGTGGCGTAACTTAGCAGCTAGTGCTGTTAATTCAGCAGTGAGGTTTGTAATTGTAGTGGTCATATTGATTCTTAAAAAACTCTGCGTTACTCTGTCTTGAAAAGTTTGCTCAACGGGGGGAACCCCCGCACGCAACTTTTCGCTGCGCTTACTTTGCGTGACGGCAGTCGCTACAACGGGGGGAACCCCCGCAACGCGCTGCCTCCCCTTTGCGTTAAAAAAAGCTACGAACTGGTAAGCGGTACTCAATTAACGGGAATGCGGCGAACCCCTCCTACCTCCTCTTCCTCTCCTGTGATGGGAGGGATGAGGAATGTCAGCATCAGATTCTTCAGTTATAGGACGTTCACCAATTGCGATCGCTAACTCAATTAACGCCCCACCACGCACAACTTGTACTGGCACAGTTTTACCAACGCGATCGCTACTATTAAGTAGCGCCATAACATCACCTGTATCACTTACAGTTGTGCCGTCAAATGAAACTAATACATCCCCAAGCAGCACACCTGCATTCTCAGCTGGGCCACCTGGCTCGACATTCACAACAATCACACCGATATCAGAAGTTAAATTTAAGGCTGTTTTCAAGTTATTTGGCAAGCGTACAGGTTGCATTCCCACACCCAAATAGCCTCGTGAAATATGCCCTTTTGCTACCAATTGGTCAACCACACGATTAACTGTAGCAACAGGAATAGTTAAAGCTGTGCCGCGTCGTCCTGATGTATTCATTCCTACCACATAACCTGCGGCATCTACCAGTGGGCCGCCTGCAAAGCCGGGATAAAGGATAATATCTGGGCGGATGTATTGGTCAATATTACCACCGCTCATACTCCGCCATGCACCACTAACCACACTCACAGCACCCAAAACCGCCCGTAAATCACCTTCGTTACTTCTTGCCAGTCCCAACACCAAATGACCGACTTTGAGTGTCGTCGCATCGCCAATTTTCGCTATGGGGATTTCTACATTTTGGAGTTGGAAGACAGCTACATCGGTGCTAGAATCATGACCCAAATGTGTAGCTTCTACAGTGCGACCATCTGATAACGTAACGGTTATTTCGTCATAACGCTGAAGCGTCTCATCAGAAGTAACAATGATACCATTACGCCAGTGAATTCCACTTGAGGAAACACGCGTACCAGCATTCACTGCAACCACAGCACTTCCAGCTTGCTCTACCGTATCGGCTAAACTGTTGGACAAAGCCAGTAATGAGGACATCAAAATTTCTCCACCAAAGTTCTTACTCTGCTCTTATGGTGTCGTGATTTACTCATGAGCGGCATCAGAAAATTGGGGAGAATTCACCCTATAAAAATGGCTAGTACCTTTACGAAGCGTAGCGGTTTCAGAAATTTTCCAATGGGTGGCTTATTTACGCCGTGCTGTACTATAGCAATCCGGTCAAGGTGGATGCAATTATTACTCATTCGAGTTCGGAACTCGGAACTTCGTGCTTGGAACTCGGAACTTCGTGCTTGGAACTCGGAACTTCGTGCTTGGAACTCGAAACTTCGGACTTAGAACTCGGAACTTCGGACTTAGAACTCGGAACTTCGGACTTAGAACTCGGAACTTCGTGCTTG
>NZ_JCACKA010000085.1:0-59834 GCF_059505145.1 Mojavia sp. | reverse complement strand
AAGCCGAACCCTTGTATCTCCAAGCTTTGGCACTGTATAAACGCCTGCTGGGAGATGAACATCCCGACGTTGCCACTAGCCTCAACAACTTGGCATATCTCTACCATTCCCAAGGAAAGTACACCGAAGCCGAACCTTTGCATCTCCAAGCTTTGGCACTGTATAAACGCCTGCTGGGAGAAGAACATCCCCACGTTGCCACTAGCCTCAACAACTTGGCTAATCTCTACAAATCCCAAGGAAGGTACAGCGAAGCCGAACCCTTGTATCTCCAAGCTTTGGCAATTTATGAGCAAAAATTAGGTGTCAATCACCCTCATACAGTTATATGTAGAGGAAATCTTGAAGTTCTTCGTGCTGCTAACTCTTAGTGCTGGTTTGCATGAAATTGGAGGATTTTTAAACGCAGAGGAACGCTGAGGGAAGCGTGGAGGTACGCTGAGTTTTTTGAGGGAAGTTATGGCGTTCTATGAATGCGGGATGATTTATGGATTTTCCTTGGCAGAAAAGCTGTTTTTAGGTGCGTTAATGCAGTAGTATAACGCACCATAATGTTTAAGAAGTAATAGCAACGGCAGAAGGCTCTAAAGTCGCTACTAATTTCACACCAAATTCAGCCTCAAATACTCCTTTTTTATAATCTAAACTCCACATTTCTAAGGCGCAATCATCATCAGAACGAGCAGGAAATATTCGCAAATTAAATTGTTGATTATGTGGATGATATTCACACTGCACTCGTTCAATAGCGCCAATTTGCCGCCGATCAAGAGCAACTGCCAATCTTAAAATTGTACTTAATTGGTTAACTATTTGTCGTTGCTGTTTGGTAAGGAGATTGCGGTAATTTTCGTGTTTTTTCTTGGGAGGCGATTTGCGATGGTATCGCGCTAAATTGGCAATCATTTCAATTTCTGTTTCGGTATAACCGAGTAAATCACCATTACGAATTAGATAGTAAGAGTGTTTATGGTGAGAGGAATGGCTGACATAATGACCGCAATTATGTAGTATCGCAGCTGCCCATAGTAGTTGTCGTTCTTCTGTCCCCCAGTTGTGTAATATCCCTTGGGTTTGGTCAAATAAACTCAAGGCAAATCCTGCCACGCGATCGCTGTATTCTAAATTGATATGGTATTTATTAGCTTGTTTGAGTACACTACGCTGCCGAATTGAACTTTGAAACCGCAGTCTATCTTCAATTAAACCGTGGGCTAGCATCCAGTCCACGATTACGCCTTCCCTGAGGGAACGTTCACAAATTGTGACTGACTCAGCACCCAAAAGCATCATTGCTTCTTGTAATATTACTGCGCCTGCGAGTATAACTTCAGACCGCTTATCGGGCATACCAGGTATCGCAGTTCTTTCGACGTTACTCATTTTTCGCAAGCGATTTACCCAATCCCGTAAGTCTTTGAGACTTAATTCGTGGCCATTGAGCGTGGAAGGAATGAAATTTAATTTTTCCCGTGCATTAATTAGCGTTAGGGTTTCAATAGTTCCCGAAGTTCCCACCAAACGCGGAGATTTACCAAACTCTAAGTTTGCCCGCACTTCTTCCACGGAACGTTCCAACATACCCCGTGCATAGGCTTGCAGGTATTGAAACTCGGTGTTACTTATGGGATCAGTGCTGATTAACTCGCTGGTAAGTCTGACTGCACCAATTTTAGTACTGGTGAGAGTGCGTGGTTCTTCAGTGTCCCCCAAAATTATTTCTGTAGAACCACCGCCAATATCAATGATCATGTGGGGTTGGTTATTAAATTCCATCCCCGACAGCACACCAAGGTAAATTCGTCGTGCTTCTTCTTGTCCAGAAATTAAGTCAACGCTTAAACCCAAGTCAACTAATATTCTGTGTAAAAAATCTTTGCCATTAGGCGCTTCCCGCACGGCGCTAGTTGCTACAGCCAGGATTGTTTCGGCGTTAAAAGTTTTGGCAACTTCTTGAAAGCGTTTGAGAGCAGCGATCGCCTTTTCCATTATCCCTGGTTTGAGACAACCAGTATCCAGATCGCGATCGCCCAATCTTACAGTTTCTTTTTCTCTGGCAATAATGCTAAAAGCTGGTAGTGTGGGGTCAATTTTCACCACTACCATGTGCAAAGAATTTGTACCCAAGTCAATGGCAGCAATAATTCGGTGATGCTTAACTGTTTGAGTAGGAACACTCTCCCAGCCAGCTGAAACTAAATTCAGCATCTAGATTTCTCTCTGTTAAGGAAGGATAATAAAAGCTGATGTGTTGGGATATGCAGCACTGGTATTATGTGAAACTCATGTATTCTCAGGTTTAACGTCTAGTGACTGTGCCTGAACAAGTATATTTACTCCCTGAATTTCAACTAAACTGACTGTTTAGATGTATCCAAAGTAGCTAATTGAGCTGATGTTTTTACAAATAGCAAATAAAGATATTCTATAGATGTAAAGATGTGTTAAATCATCGAAATAAAGTGAATATTTAAATTGTTTTTAACTTCTTAACTTCTATGCTGAGAACGCCAGAACAAAATCAGGAACCTGTATGGCTTGTGATTATCCGGCTTTTGCGGTGGCATAAACCAGAAGGACGATTAATTTTGATGATTCCTGCACTTTGGGCTGTGTTTTTAGCAGCCGCAGGTAAACCACCTTTGCCTTTAGTGGGTGTGATTGTATTGGGTACTCTTGCCACAAGTGCGGCTGGGTGTGTTGTCAATGATTTGTGGGATCGAGATATTGATCCAGAAGTAGAAAGAACACGCGATCGCCCCCTTGCTGCCCGTACACTTTCAATTAAAGTCGGGATTGGTGTAGGAATAGTAGCGCTATCATGTGCCGCGATTCTGGCATTTTATTTGAATGCCCTAACTTTTTGGTTGTCTGCGGCAGCTGTGCCTGTAATTTTGCTTTATCCAGGCGCAAAGCGAGTTTTTCCTGTACCTCAATTGGTGCTTTCGATTGCTTGGGGTTTTGCCGTCTTAATTAGCTGGAGTGCAGTTACAGAAACTATCTCTCAACCGACTTGGATACTTTGGGGCGCGACTGTACTGTGGACATTGGGATTTGATACTGTTTATGCAATGAGCGATCGCGAAGATGATCGACGCATTGGTGTAAATTCTAGTGCCCTGTTCTTTGGTAATTACGCTCCTTTAGCCATTGGAATTTTCTTTGCTGGCACAATTGCTTTACTTGCTTGGTTAGGTATTGTCATCCACCTTCATATTGCCTTCTGGATTAGCCTAGCAATTGCCACAATTGGCTGGATTTGGCAGTCACTACGCTTAACACAGCAAAATCTACCTAACCCTGTATACGGCGAGATGTTCCGGCAAAATGTCTGGATTGGTTTTATTTTACTTGCGGGGATGATTGCCGGTTCTTTGTGAGCATTGGGGGCACAAAAATGTTGTGCCCGTACTCCTACCGTGTATTGCTTGCGCTTTTTGACTGGCTTTACAATAATTTTATAAAAAGCCCGTATTTACCCTGAACACGCAAAGTTTTTATCAATATTCCCGATGCGTATCCGAAATAGTACGAATTTAGTTTAGTAGTTGGATATATAACTATAAACTTGAGACGTACCCCACTCCATGAAGCGATCGCACCTTGTCAAAATTGCCATGATACTTTTATTCTCCCTTGGCAGTCTTGGTATCGTCGGAGGAAGTTTTTTTCTGAGAAAAGCCTTTAGTAGTTCTGCTGAATCTGAGATAGTAACTGATACATCACGCTACTCTGAAATTCGTCAGAAGTTGGTATCTGATAAATACCAAGTCAAGCATTTCCCCAAAGGAATTCCGGCTGATGCGAAGGATGTACGTATTGCCTACTCTCCAGGCTTTTCGCAAGGTGGTAGTTTCTTTCAAATCAGGCTTAAACAATCACCAGAGAAAATTAAACAATTACTTTCGCAATATAAATCTGTTGCTAAACATGAGTATAAGGGTGGTAATACAAACGACCACGCCAACTTACCAAATGGAGTGCCGACAACATTTTTTTATACTAGTGATGCTGAGGAATCCTTTCCTCCTAGCTATGAAGTATTAGTGTTAAATGCACAGGATAGAGGTAGCCCTGGCTTTAAGTGGAATCACGGTGATAGCTACGGAGTGGCAATTGATAGTTCAGCTTCCGAAATTGTTTATTGGGCTGAACAGTGGTAGTTGGCAGGGGACGCGGGGACTGGGGGACAAGGGGACAAGGGGACAAGGGGACAAGGGGACAAGGGGACACGGGGACACGGGGACAAGAGAATAATTAATGACTCTTGCCTATTGCCTGTTACTCAGCACTCAGCACTCAACACTCTTTTAATTTGAATCATCATGAGAAAAATTATTATTGGAGTCATGGGGCCGGGAGAAAAGGCGACAAGAAATAATTTGCAGAACGCCTATGAATTAGGTCATCTCATTGCCCAGCAAGGATGGATTTTACTTACTGGTGGGAGAAATGCAGGGGTGATGGATGCGGCAAATAAGGGCGCAAAAGCTGCTAATGGTTTAACTATTGGTATTCTCCCCAACGATAATCAAGATAGTATCTCGAATGCTGTGGATATTGCCATTTTCACAGACATGGGAAATGCTCGAAATAACATTAATGTTCTCTCTAGCAATGTGGTGATTGCCTGTGGTATGGGTGCAGGTACAGCTTCAGAAATTGCCTTAGCTTTGAAAGGAAATAAACCAGTAATTCTATTAACTGACGATGAAGAAAGCAAAGTATTCTTCAAAAAGCTGTCGCCAGAAAATGTTTATGTTGTTGAGAGTGTAGTAGATGCGATCGCCACTGCTAAGGCAATTTTATAACAACTTTTAGTATTTTTCCTTCGGCATGAAATGTACGCCTCCAGGCGGTGCAAATACTATCCCGCGACGCACAGGTTGCAATGGAACTTTATCCAATAGTTCTAGTGAGTAGTGCGATAGGATATTTGCCAGTACCAATTTCATTTCAAACATGGCAAATGCTGCGCCAATACAGCGACGATTAGCACCACCAAAGGGCAAAAATTCATAGGGGGAAAACTGGCGTTCGAGGAAACGTTCTGGTCTAAAACGCTTGGGTTCGGGATAGATATCTGGGCGCTGGTGAGTTAAATAAATGCAGATTGACAAGTACATTCCTTTTGGTAAATCGTAGCCCATCAATTGCATATCAGTCCGCAGAATTCGTGGGAAACAAAAGAATGCAACTGGGTAAATCCGCAGGGTTTCGCAACAGACAGCATTTAAATATGGCAATTGGGCGATCGCCATTGGGTCTGCATTAGTGATATCAATAGAATTGAGTTCCTGTAGCAGTTTTTCGCGGACTTCGGGAAGATAATGAATCCAATATAAAGCCCAAGCAAGTGCGATCGCGGTTGTTTCATGACCCGCAAATAGCATCGTCATCAACTCATCGCGTAATTCTACATCACTCATCGGTTGACCTGCTTCATCACGCGCAGACATTAATAAGCTGAGGATATCTTCACCGTCAGTTTTACCTTGCTCTCGACGCTCATTAATTTCTTGGTATAGCAGTTGATTAAGTAGCTGTCTTCGCCGCGCAAATTTTCCCCAAGGACTCCAAGGGCCTAAATCCTTTTGCAGTGATTTGAAAAACAGTAAAGTTGCGCTCAAAGGAGAATTAAAAGTATTCAACATCGCAACTAAAATTTGTTTTATTTGTTGATAACGTTCTCCTTCTTTCAGCCCAAAAACAGACCGCAAAATCACTTGCAAGGAAATATCTTGCATACTAGAACGAGCTACAAAAGGTTTTCCAATCGTCCATTGGCTAGTTACTTGTTCTGTAATATCACGGATGATCTGACCGTAAGCTCGCATCCGTTCACCATGAAAGGGAGGCATTAAAAGCTTACGCTGTTGCCAGTGGCGATCGCCATCTAATAAGATTAACGAGTTTGCACCTACCAATGGTTGAATAATTTGGTTTCCTGCACCTGATTCAAATTGCTTAGGGTCAGCTGTAAAAATTTCCTGAATAGCTTGAGGATCACTGATAACTACTTGCGGTGGAAAACTATTAAATTCAGTGTAATAAATATCTCCATATTTCTGTTGTGAGCTTTCAAGAGTTTGTATCGGTCGTAAAATTACTTTGCTTGTATACCACCATTTAGGTTTTTGGGAGGCATTTGGCAGTTTAGCAACATTCGATTGAGAAGTAATTTCTTTAAGTTTAATCATTACTTGTCTCCTAATATTTATTAACAAGCTCTAGCTTAAATTTGGACATAATCTTAATGTAAAATTGGAGAAAATTGGGGTAAATCTAAGTGCTTTCTAACATCGTTAATTGGTTCTTGCCAATGGTCTTCAAAGCGATAGCCGAGTAGAAACTTAGCTTTGTTACCTAATTCACGTCCTTTTTGCAGGTTAACAAAAATTGCTTGAACTTGTTGGGGAGCTAAAAGCGGATAGAGCAATTTGGCTAACCACAAACTGATTTTGAATGAATGGCTGTAATTTTGAGCAGCAGCAAAAGCAAGAACGCCGATTTCTCCTGCATAGCTGGTATCGAAGCCCAGCAAGACATGGAAAATATCGTGGGTAACTACGTATCGCAAAGCAAATACATTGCGTTTAGCAACTTCATCAAGCTCAGGGCTGACGTTTAATGGCTTGAGGTTGTTGCGCTTCATGTGATCGGCATATTCTCGCCCAAAAGAACCTGGAGGATATTGGCTTAATTTATCTAAATCAATGGGCGGATAATATCCTTCTACTGAACGCAATTTTTCCGCCACTTCTGGAGCAACTTTTGCGCTGAAAAAATCAGACTTGAGCAGAGCAAAATCGCCTAGTTTGCCTGAGTTTTTGTAAGCCAACATTGCTTTGAATTGTTGCAATTTTTTTAACATGATGGCTATCCCATATTTTGGGTGATGCGATCACGCTCCGCACCAAAAGCGATCGCTTGTCAAATCGCAATTTTGAATACCTAATCACTCGTGATTTATAGCTTGCGCGACTGTAAAACTAACCTCCTGACCATAGGAAATCTCAAGGGTGTGACCATCAGGATCGCGGATAAAAGCCCAGTAACCAACGGGAAAACCCCAGTCATGCGGCCCTTCTATTAGTACATTTTCTGAGTGCGCCTCATTGCAGAGACGCTCCACTTCCTCACGAGTTTTACAAGCTACGCCAAGATGAGATGCGGGTGCAAGTGTGCTTTTTATTTGAGCTACTTGAATCAACACAATGACAAATGGTCGAGTTAAATCGCTAATCCAAGCAACGTCTACGTGCTTCGTTTGATCAGTGCGACGATGTACTACTTGCATCCCAGCATACTTTGCATAAAACGAGATGCTTTGATCGATGTCGCTTACCCCAAGTGCGATGTGAGTAAAACCAAGATCCGACATCAGCTGTTACCTTCTCACAAATGAACAATATCTTTCAGATTAAGATATTGCGGATAAACACAAGGGGGGAATACCGTAGCGATCGCGCAACTCTTCTACTGGCACATTCACCACTTCCCAGAAGTTCCAATGATCCGAAAGGTCTACTTTGCAAGCTGCACCTCTTTTGAGAGCCTGCATTACTAATAAAATGTCAAACAATCCCACATCGGCATCTGCAATTGGAGTGATTTGAATTCCCCAATGAAAATGCAGGATGACAAACAACAGAAATACAAAGCCGTCCTCACGAATAAAACCAGCCTGAAACGCTCCCTGCTGAATCTCACCTTGGGGGTTGGTGTCATAACCTGACAGAATATGCCCAAAATCATGAAATACCATGCGTTCTGGAATTCCGCCCGCTTCACCAGGAAAACTAAAGTGTCTTTGAGTGCAATGTTCCCAAAAAGCACGTCCTAAAGTTCCCTCTGGAAGTAAACCCAACTGGCGATACTTCCAAGCAACTTCTAGATCTTCTCCACCGTTGAAGAAAGGAGTTACCATTTTTTTGATGCCAACTATTCCCTCTTCTTGATAAGCAGCATTTATAAATTTGCCCATCAATCGCCGCATGATATCCAGTCGCGCCAGTAGCTTGTGTCCACTGGCGGCTTTGTGCAATACTCGTAAACCTTGCTCATTCACACAAAGGGTATCAGCTAGCGATCGCAATGCCTTCTGCTGTGAGGGTATAATCTCACCATCGACCATCGCCATTACCATTGCCATCTGAAGAAGCAACTTGCGTTGCTGTGGATTAGTGATCAATTCAGCTATCTGTGCTGTAGTAATCGGAAATAATTCATCAACTACAACATTTCCTTGATATAGCTGATTTAACACCTGTAAAAATTGCTGTTCTAACGGTGTCAATGCTTGTGGATTAGCCGCTACTGTTGTAAGGGTTCCCAATACAAGCGGTAGTTCTTGAGGAGAAAAGACAAAAATATTCATAACAGCCTCAAATTCCGAGTTCCAATCTCGGCGTTCCTAGTTCTGAGTGCTGAGTGTTGAGTTCCGAACTCGATGTTCCGAGTAAAAAGCTCGACGTTCCGAGTTCCGAACTCGATGTTCCGAGTAAAAAGCTTGACGTTTCGAGTTCCGAACTCGGTGTTCCGAGTAAAAGGCTCGACGCTCCGAGTAAAAAGCTTGGCGTTTTGAATTCCAAGCTTGACATTTCGAGTTTCAAGCTCGGTGTTCCGAGTAAAAAGCTCGGTGTTGCGAGTTGCGAACACGAAGTTTCAAGTAAAAAGCTCGACATTGCTATTTTTGAGTGCTGAGTGATGAGTGCTGAGTAATAACTTCTCTCCTTGTCTCCCCATCTCCCCCAGCTTCCCCTGCTCCCCCAGTTCCCCCTGCTCACTCAGCGATAGGATATTTCTTGATTTGCAAGTCCCTCTTGCAGTGCTAAGGGTAATTCTAATCCCGGAGCTGTAGCAAGTTCTGGGGGTGGAACCTCACGTGTTGAACTTCTCAGATATTGGCCATTGTTGACGGGAGGCACAGGCTTCATCCGGTGAGTGATACTGTAATAACGGTGAGTTTGTTGGGTTTGCTGCCGTTCTTGGATGCTTTCATTGGCAATTTTCTTCCGCAATTTAATAATTGCATCGATTACTGCTTCTGGTCTGGGTGGGCATCCTGGTATATAAACATCAACTGGGATTAATTTATCTACGCCGCGCACTGCGCTGGGAGAATCTACGCTGAACATTCCTCCTGTAATTGTGCAAGCTCCCATAGCAATTACATATTTAGGTTCTGGCATTTGCTCATAAAGTCGCACTAAATTAGGAGCATACTTCATTGTGATTGTCCCAGCGGTAATTATTAGGTCTGCTTGTCGCGGAGTCGCGCGGGGAATCATACCGTATCGCTCTAAGTCGAAGCGGGACGCATAAGCAGCCATAAACTCCATAAAGCAGCAGGCTGTACCAAACATCAAAGGATACAAACTGGACATTTTTACCCAGTTGTACAGATCATCTACCGTTGTCAGAATGATATTTTCTGTAAGTTGTTGCGTTATTTCGGGACGCTCAATAGGATTAACAATTGAACTGGTCATAAGTTGAGTCCTCCATAATTGCGATCATTGAGGACTTACGCAAGAACTGTCTAACATTGTTAGTACCGCTTTGCATAAGTTTGTAGATTTTTTAAACGCAGAGGGACGCGAAGTAAGCGTGGAGTAACGCTGAGTATTTTCAGATGTCAACTCGCTACGAATTAATGAAATGGTGTACTTAGACTTCGTGTTCTTTGTGCCCTTTGCGGTTCGTTTCTTGATAATTTTGCGTAAGTCCTGTAATTTTTAGAAACTGTCTTAGTGACAATTCCAGTGTCTAACGACTCTCCAAACTGCACCAGTAAAGATAAAGGTGTTAAGGTGCTAACTTAAGCCCTGCGTTAAAATATTCTAGATATTCGGCTTTTATGCGAGTAACCTCAAGCGTTATTCGATGTTTTGGAATTTAGACTTTGCGGAAATAAGCGATTGCGCGAAGCGCAGCGCCAAAGGCGATCGCTAACTTGTATAAAATTTAGGAAAACTGTAAAGTTAATCTCGACTTGGCATGAGCCTTGTAATCCGATGGAATTGCACAAGCAAAGACGCAGGCGCGGTGTTGTCCTCAGCCTCCCAGGATTTCAAAAGCTGCAAGAAGTTAAGCATCAGGTAGAGATTAGAGAAAATGATGGAGCCAGATTCACCCTAGAAGAACTCAGCTACCGCACGCAGTTAGCTCCTTTTACCATTGCTAAAGTTCTTGCACGAGAAGAAGGCGTAGATAAGCAAACCCTGGAATACTTTTTTAGAGCTTTTGGGTTAGAGTTAACACCCAGTGATTATATTAGGGCAGGGGATAAAGGGACTGGGGACTGGGGACTGGGGACAAGGGGACAAGGGGAGAAATTATTACTCAGCACTCAGGACTCAGGACTCAGCACTGACTGGGGTGAAGCGGTTGATGTCTCAATTTTTTTTGGACGTGCAGATGAATTGAGCAAGTTGGAGTATTGGATTGTTAGTGAACGATGTCGTCTTGTGACACTGCTGGGAATGGGTGGAATTGGTAAGACTTCTCTAGCGGTGAAACTGGCGCAGCAAATCCAAGAACAATTTGAGTTTGTGGTGTGGCGTAGTCTTCGCAACAGTCCACCTTTAGGAGAACTGTTAGCAAATCTGCTGCAATTTTTCGCTTGCGGACAAGCAGTGAAATTTTCAGAGAATGTTGCAGAACTTGTCTCGCAATTCATGATGCAATTGCGATCGCACCGTTGCCTTATAGTGTTGGATAATGCAGAATCAATTTTCGTAAGTGGCGATCAATCGGGACGTTACCAACCTGGATATGAAAACTATGGACAACTCCTCAAACAACTAGGAGAAACACCTCATCAAAGCTGTGTGGTACTCACAAGCAGAGAAAAACCCCAGGAAATTGCAGCTTTAGAAGGTGAGACTTTACCTGTGCGCTCATGGCAACTCACAGGCTTGAGTGCGATCGCAGCTCTAGAATTAGTCAGAACCAAAAGTTTCTTTTGCGGTTCCGATGCAGATTGGCAAAGCTTAATTCAACACTACACAGGGAATCCCCTTGCTCTCAAAATTATTGCCACGACAATTCAAGAGTTATTTGATGGCAATATTGCTGAATTCTTTGCTCAGGGTTCTACAGTTTTTGGTAGTATTTACGATTTATTAAATCAACAATTTCATCGCCTTTCAGCACTGGAAAAAGATTTAATGTTCTGGTTGGCAATCAATCGAGAAGCAATCACTTTACCAGAGTTGCGTGCCGATTTGGTTTTACCAGTATCATCAATGAAGCTGTTAGAGGCGTTAGATTCTCTCAGTAGGCGAAGTTTAATTGAAAAAAAATCAACTCCCCACACCACTGTCCACTTCACTCTCCAACCTGTGGTGATGGAATACGTAACAGACCAGTTGATTCAGCAGGTATGTGCAGAAATACTGGGAGAAATAACAAGAAATTCTCTCATGTTCCACAGCCATGCCTTAATTAAAGCTACTGCCAAAGATTACATCAGAGTTGCTCAAACTAAGCTCATTCTTCAGCCAATCATTGAAAATTTGCTGCACAAGCTGCGAACCAAACAAGCAATTGAAACTCGGCTTTCAGAAATTCTGTGCGAACTACAACAGCAATCTCGCGTGGAGAAGTTTCTTCCCCATGCTGAACTCGAACCAGGATATGCAGGTGGCAACATTCTCAATTTACTTTGTCATTTACAAACTGATTTAACTGGCTATGATTTCTCTTCCCTGACGATTTGGCAAGCTTATCTTCAAGATACTCCGCTGCATAAAGTTAACTTTGCCCACGCGGATCTTTCCAAGTCGATATTTGCCAAAACCTTTTCTACTCCCGTATCCATCGCATTTAGTCCCGATGGTAAAACTTTAGCAACTGGTCATTTCGACGGTTATTTTCGGCTATGGGATGTCATTAGTGGTCAGCAGTTAATTAACTGTGAGGCACATATTGGTTTTGTTTGGTGTATTACTTTTAGTTCAGATGGCAGCACCTTGGCTACTGGGGGGCAAGATGAAACTATTAAGCTGTGGGACGCGTTAACTGGACAATATCTCAAAACTTTGCAAGGTCATCAAGGTGGTGTGCTTTGCGTAAGATTTGCCCAGGATGGAAATACATTAGTTAGCAGCAGTGCTGATTTTAGTATCAGGCTATGGGATATCAACCTTGGGGAATGCACAAAAGTTTTGCAAGGACACAGCCGCAAAGTTTGGTCTGTGGCGTTGAGTCCAATTCAAGCAGGAATGCTCGCCAGTGGTAGTGAGGATAATACTATTAAGCTCTGGGATTTAGCTACAGGCTCCTGCATTAACACTTTACAAGGACATACTGATTGGCTGAAATCAGTTGCCTTTAGTTCATCAGGGGTGCTGGCTAGTGGCAGCTTAGATAAAACAATTAGACTTTGGGATGTAAAGCGGGGTATCTGTGTTGGTGTTTTAGAAGGACATTTAAATGGGATACTAGCGATCGCCTTTGTCACAGAAGAAATTCTGGCAAGTTGTAGCATAGATTGCACAATTCGTCTCTGGGATATCACTGCCCAACAATGTTTAAAAACCTTACAAGGACATATCAATTCTATTGATGCGATCGCTGCTAACCCCCAAGGAACTATGCTGGCCAGTGGTGGTGATGACTTCTCGCTTAGGCTGTGGGATGTTTTCAGTGGCGAATGTATCAGAACTTTCCAGGGAAGAAATAACTGGATTCAATCTGTTGCTTGTAGTCCCATTGACCCCAATTCACCTGAACCGAATGAATTTAAGGGAATCATTGCCACTGGTAGCGCCGACCGAACCGTAAGATTATGGAAAACAGACGGTCAGTGCCGCACTTTATACGGTCACACAGATTTAATCTTTTCGGTGAACTTTACTCCTGATGGTCGCATCGTAGCCAGTGGTAGCGCTGACCAAACAATCAGGCTGTGGGATGTGGCAACAGGTGATTGCACCAAAGTCTTACAGGCACATACAGGTACAGTGACCGGAGTTGCCTTTAGTCCTGATGGTCGGCTGTTGGCAAGTAGCAGCTATGACAGCACAGTTAAACTATGGGATTGGTTCACAGGACAAATTATAGATACTTTCCCAGTTCATTTGGGTATGTCAGTTGCCTTTAGTCCTAATGGTACAAAGCTGGCGTTTGGAGGTTTTGACGATACAGTCAGAATTTGGGATATAGCAAAGCACCAGTGTTATCAAACACTAATCGGCAACCGCAATTGGGTGTGGTGCGTTGCTTTTAGCCCAGATAATCGGACTCTCGCCACTGGCAGCAGCTTCGAGGGTATTGTGAGACTATGGGACGTAGAAACAGGCGAATGTTTTCAGATTATCCCAGCACATCAAGATTTACTGTGGGCGATCGCCTTTAGTCCAGATGGTAGTATTCTCGCCAGTAGTAGCAGCGATGGCACAATCAAACTCTGGGATGTAGCAAGTGGCGATCGCATTCACACCTTGGAAGGGCATAATACCTGGGTGATGTGTGTTGCCTTCAATCCAAAAGGTAATATCCTGATTGCTGGAGACGCCTATGCTGCCATTAAACTCTGGGATATCCACACTAAAAACTGCATTAACACCATCAAAGCCGAGCAAATTTATGAGCAGATGAATATTTATGGAGTTACAGGGTTAACAGAGGCGCAAAAGTCGAGCTTGTTGAGTCTGGGCGCAATTGAAGCAAGGAATAAGGGCTGGGGACTGGTGAGACAGCGCGGTCTTGGGGGTTTCCCCCATGAGCGACTGCGAACCCGAAGGGGGACTGGGGATTAGAAAGCAGAGGAGACTTTCTGACTCAGCACTCACAACTCTTTCAAAGAACCGTTAAACTTCATTGCAAAATAAAAAGATAAGCAAAATAACGTGATAACTTTTGGTTATGTGAAGAAATCACACAAGTCTAAAGAAAGGAGAATACAGTGGCAATGGAATCAAATTTCTTAACGGGCACAAGTGTAGTAAATGAAGATTTCAGCGAAT
The DNA here is from genome assembly GCF_059505145.1 of Mojavia sp. Lineage (NCBI taxonomy): Bacteria > Bacillati > Cyanobacteriota > Cyanophyceae > Nostocales > Nostocaceae > Mojavia > Mojavia sp. Next base: position 45,858 of record NZ_JCACKA010000085.1, on the reverse strand, counting down.
ACGTTGCCCACCTGCAACTACACATGACTTTACAAGCTCGCAATCTGGTTCCACCCCTGAAGCAAACCCTAGAAGATAGTCGGGAGAAATTACTTCATCAAACTCAAGCTAACTTTGAAAAGCTAATTTCTCGGCAAGGGCTATAAAGTACAAAGATTTTAATTAAAATTCACATAAAATAAAGGCAGAGTATTGTTGAGTTAATGCCAATGGTGTTCTCATCAAATCTGCTTTTTCTGTTTCTTTAAGTATTCAGTGACGAAAATCACTCTTTCGATGCACTGGCAAAGAGCGGAAAGCCGTTAATATTATATTGCAGCAGTTACTCAGCAAGAGCAGTTAGTTTAGGGCTAGATGGCGGCTCCAATCAAAATGACTTCATTACTTCCTCGAAATCTCAGCGTAATCATCCGACCAGTCCAATACCGGGATCTGGACGGAATCGAGCGCCTAACTCAAGAGTCATTCGCGGCCCTCACTCCCAAGGGAGCTAGTTCTGCCACACGCCAGATGCAGTGGCTGCGAAGCTGGTATGGGTTTCTGAAATTTTTGAGTTGGTTTCCTAACCCGTTACAGTATCTCTTCTGTTCCTATGTAGCAGAGCAGGGGCGTATGCTTCTAGGAATGATTCAAGTGTCACCATTTAACCGTACACGCAGTACTTGGCGGGTCGACCAGGTGATGCTGGATCGTAGTACTGATAAGCAAGGAACTGGCTCGCAATTATTGCGCCATTGCTTTGAATCGGTTCTAGAGGCACGTACTTGGATTCTGGAAGTAAATGTCAATGATTTAGAAGCGTTAGCACTGTACCGACGCAATGGATTTCAGCGTCTGGCTGAAATGACATACTGGGAAATTGAACCGACATTGTTAACTGAATTGGCACAAGCAGAGCCAGACTTACCTAACCTCTTGCCGATCAGTAATGCTGATGCTCAGTTGCTCTATCAACTAGACACAGCATCAATGCCTCCTTTGGTGCGTCAGGTATTTGACCGTAACACCCGCGATTTCAAAACTAGTTTGTTCGGTGCTTTAACTGATGCTGTCAAACAATGGGTAACTAAAACAGAAGTAGTCAGTGGCTATGTGTTTGAACCCCAGCGCAAAGCAGCCATTGGACATTTTCAAGTGCAAATTGATCGCAAAGGGCTTGCTCCCCATGTAGCAACGCTGACGGTTCACCCCGCCTATACTTGGCTATATCCAGAGTTGCTTTCCCAATTGGCTCGTATTGTACAAGATTTTCCTGAGCAAGGATTGCAACTAGCTTCCTCAGATTATCAACCAGAGCGAGAAGAGTATTTGGAGCGAATTGGAGCAAAACGCACAGAACACACCTTAATCATGTCTCGCTCAGTTTGGCACAAGCTACGGGAGTCTAAATTTGTCTCCTTAGAAGGAATTCAGTGGCCAGAAGTGTTGCAAGGTCTGCAACCGGCTCGTAAACCAATACCAGGTGGTATGTCATGGGCACAACAAGTGCAACAGTCATCCCCAGATCGAGCAGTGCCAACTAAGTCAGAACCTGTGAATTTTGGATGTAATAACCCTGGTATCGAACCATCTTGCCAACCTGAGTCAGTAGACTCACAGCAGGAGAAGTAGTGTGACACCCAAGGAGCAACCAAAGCCATTGATTTCAGCGTTGGGGTTAGATTTAGGTAGCAAGCGTATTGGTGTCGCAGGGTGCGATCGCACAGGGTTGATCGCTACCGGGATCACTACAATTGAACGCACATCTTTTGAGCGGGATGTTGAGCAACTACGACAGCTAGTTGATCAACGCCAGGTACAAGTACTGGTTATTGGCTTACCTTATTCAATGGATGGCTCTTTGGGGTTCCAGGCACGTCATGTGCAAAAGTTGGCTACAAGGCTGGCTAAAGCTCTTAAACTGCCTATTGAGTATGTGGATGAGCGATTAACTTCATTTCAAGCAGAGCAACTCCTAAGAGATGAAAACCGCTCTCCATCACGCCATAAAGCTTTGATTGATCGCAAAGCAGCGTCTTTAATTTTGCAACAATGGTTAGATGCTCGACGAGCTAAATCCAATATATCGGCAATAGCTGTTGAGTATTGATACCTTTTAACATGATATTCTGAAAACTATTACCCGGCAGTTGTATATGCGTTTAAAGCTATTTAGTAGACACAATCATGTCAATAAATAGTTAAATGCTTTCCACAGTTGCTGGTATTTATAAAGTTCCACACCTCGGCTATGTTTTCCTCTCAATTTCCCGAAGAAAATGATCACGCTCACGCGGGTTCCATCACTTTGACAGACGACAAAGGGCGAACCCTGGAATGTTATATTGAGCATTCCTTAGCGGTAGATGGGCAAGAATATGTTTTACTTCTGCCTGTTGACTCACCTGTAGAAATTTTTGCTTGGCAAGGTGAAGACGAGGAAGAAGAAGCTGTTCTAGTAGAAGATGATTCTATTATTGAACAAATTTTTGGTACAGCCCAAGCTGTGCTATCTGAGCAAAATTTGCTGCTCAAGAACACCGCTTATGCTCTAACAGTTGCAGGTGATTTACCTCCTGTAGAAGACTCAGAACTCTTCACCTTAGAAATCGAAGATGACGAGGCAGAATTAGAGCCTGAGCAATTGCAGCTACTTGCTAGCTTCTACGATGAAGATCAAGAGTATGCAATTTATACACCTCTTGACCCACTGCTATTTTTTGCCAGAATATCGAAAACGGGTCAACCTGTATTACTGTCTCCAGAAGAGTTTCGCAAGGTACAACCGTTGTTAGAAGAGCATCTTTTTAATGAAGTCGAGTAGCATTAAATATTCAAAATTAAAATTTAAAATGAAATATTTTTAAATTTTTAATTCGGAGTTTTTGATTATCATCTCAATCCAGATCCATTTATTGCCAAGGAACAATAAGCAGTTGTGGCTGATAAACACTATGTCACGATCAGCTGCTTTGCTTTTATATATCAGGCTAGCGTTTTTTCTGCGATCGCCCAAAGGATGTTGCCTTCGGCAATCGCCGCCGCCAAGATATTAGTCGCATAGCGGCTTATCCATTGACTTACGCTTCAATTTATATATGGATACTCTCAATATCTACGCTAATTAAGGGTTCTGGATGGGCAAGTTCACAAACCAAGAATAGACAATAATAGTTATTGGTCATCAGCAAGCTGCCGACCAATGACTGTTGATGCTCGACAATTTTGAAAACACTCGTAAAAAGGATTCCAGATTAGGGATTGGCGAAGAAGCGGAAAAATTATGGCAGGGACTTTAACCCCGGACGTATTTTGGAATGCTCCTCCAGTAACCAATTACCCAGTTCCCAGTCTCGAATCGCCTATACTGTTGACTCTTGAATATGACTTGGAACAACTTCTTACAGCCTGACTTGATTTTGGAAGGCTCAATTTTAAACCTAACACCAGATATTATCCAGCAGTATGGATTGAAGGGATTAGTGTTGGATGTGGATGAAACCTTAGTACCTATGAGAATAGGGTCAGCTTCACCAGAACTGCAACAGTGGGTGGAGCAAATCCGCAAATGTACTTTACTGTGTTTGGTGAGCAATAACTTGAGTGAAGTCAGGATCGGTGGTATTGCCCGTTCTCTCAACTTACCTTATTACTTGGGTGCAGCCAAACCCTCACGCCGCAAAATCAGGGCAGCACTCAAAGCAATGAATTTACCAGTTCATCAAGTGGGGATGGTGGGCGATCGCTTGTTTACCGATGTCTTAGCTGGTAACCGTTTGGGAATGTTTACCATTTTGGTTGAACCGATTATCCATCCAGATGTAGCTCTGCGCTCTCATCCCATCCGAAATTTTGAAGTCTGGGTATCTGAAGCCTTGGGAGCCTCTATCAGCCCAAAACATACAAAAATACATAAAGGTTGATATTTGTCTAAATAAGTAAATCTAAAGAAATGATTAAGGAATCATTATCAATGGCAAAAATCGGGGATCATAAGTATTAATAACATGGGGTCAGCTAAAAAAGACCTTAGCCCATAGCAAATACATATAAAACCGTAAAGCGTCAGCCTTCACTTATAGAGGGTGTGGCGCTTTACAATTTTAGATGAGTACTGATTGCTGAGTGGTAATTTTGAGTTTTGACTATAAGTTGTAAATGTACAACTTTCTTCAACATCTCAATTGTGAATCCTCACCTTTGACTTCGTACTCAGGCTCAATATTTAGCACTATCGTCAATGCCTCTAACGATTGTCGTCAAAATCGGCACTTCTAGCCTGACAAAACCAGAAACCGGACAATTAGCACTTTCTACCATTGCAACTTTGGCGGAAACACTTTCTTATTTGAGACGCCAAGGTCATCGAGTGATTTTGGTTTCCTCTGGTGCTGTGGGGGTTGGTTGTGCGCGGTTGGGCTTAACTGAACGTCCCAAAGCGATCGCTCTCAAACAAGCAGTAGCAGCAGTGGGACAAGGACGATTAATGCGGGTTTACGACGATTTATTTACCACCCTGCAACAGCCGATCGCTCAGGTTTTGTTAACTCGTAGCGACTTGGTACAGCGTAGCCGTTATCTCAATGTCTACAACACCTTTCAGGAACTATTGGGACTAGGAGTAATTCCCGTAGTGAATGAAAACGATACGGTAGCAGTAGACGAACTGAAATTTGGCGATAATGACACCCTTTCCGCATTAGTTGCCAGTTTAGTAGAAGCAGATTGGCTATTTTTGCTCACCGATGTTGATAGATTGTACTCAGCCGATCCGCGTTCTGTACCCGATGCCCAGCCGATTGCTTTGGTAAGCAGCATTAAAGAATTAGCACAATTACAGGTGCAAACAGGCTCTCAAGGCTCACAATGGGGTACTGGCGGTATGGTAACCAAAATTTCGGCTGCGAGAATTGCGATCGCGGCTGGCGTTCGCACTGTGATTACACAAGGGCGATTTCCTCACAATATCGAAAAAATCATACAAGGTGAAAAGCTAGGTACTCACTTTGAACCGCAACCAGAACCAACTTCTGCACGCAAACGTTGGATAGCTTACGGCCTTGTGCCTGCTGGAAAATTATATTTAGATGCAGGTGCGATCGCTGCAATCTCCCAAGCAGGTAAATCGTTGTTGGCTGCTGGTATTAAGGTAGTAGAAGGAGAGTTTGACACTCAAGAAGCCGTGCAACTATGTGATAGCAACGGTAACGAAATTGCTAGAGGACTCGTTAACTACAGCAGCAATGAACTGCAAAAGATTCGTGGGTATCATTCGCGGGAAATCTCTACAATTTTGGGCTATGCCGGGGCAGAAACTGTAGTTCACCGGGATAATTTAGTTTTAACTTAGCATCTGCGAGATTAAAAGGGGCTGGCGATTGGGTATCGGGGAGAGGAGGAGAGACGAGTAGACTGGTTAAATTACATTTGGCTCTGAAAGCCTATATTCCTTGCTCAATCAAACTTACAAGCTTAAGTAGTACGTTTGTCCGAAGGGGAGAATTTCTGCTTAAAACCTAGCAGGCGATCGTATTCATTTTGGAGTACCCCATGACACTCACAGGAGATTTCTTCGAGTTTGTGATTGTCGAGAATTTGGATTTTTTTTCGGCTGACTTGGATGACACCTGTATTTTGCAACTTGCCCAAGGTCTCAGTGACACCAGAGCGGCGCACGCCCAACATATGGGATATGAACTCTTGCGTCAGGGAGAATTTATCCGAGTGCATACGGTCTCTGACCTCAAGCAGCCAACGGGCACAGCGTTTTTCTATAGTGTGCAGGCGGTTGCAGGCGACGTTCTGCGAAACCTGCGCGATGTAGGCCTGGGTGTATCTCAGCAATACGTCTCGCATCGTCTTGTTGCGGTCGAACTCGTACAGTAGTACCTCGGCACTGAGTCTCATAGCGCTACCTGAGACTTGGATGATATACTCGGTCTGCGTCGTCTCGTTCCCACCCATGAAGGCGTTGATTCCTACCATCTCGCGGCTGCCGATCGCTCCAGATTCGGCCGTACTGCCGTCGCTCATTGTGATGGTAATCGAGATCAGACAGTCTATGGGAAAGTAGACATCCCGGATCACTTCGCCAGGGTGGTGCAGTATGTTGCCATATGAAAGCGATACCTGCTGCATATTTTTTTCGAGCCGTTCGTACACGTCACGAGGCAGAGCAGCCAGCAAAAGGTTGCTAGGAGCAGTATCAGTATCCTGCGGCATAATGAACCTCCTTGATTTCCGGGGAATGGATAAGCGTTGAAGTCCGCCCCATTGCACCATTTACTAAGTCTGTTAGAAACTTTGATTTTGGAGGGGCTAGGGATTAAATTATAAGTATTTTTACTGTAATAATACAAAATCGTAGCCAGTGCTAGAAGAGCAAGGCTTATTTGCGTCACAAGGCTCAATTTTGACTAAAAATACTCCACCCTGGCGATCGCCTGATGAAGAAAACTGAATTTTACCCGTCGCTCCCATAGCCGAAAAATTAGGATTAGATAGCACCTTTTGCAACCCTTGGCGAGTGCTATCTTCTTTTAAACCAGCGATAATTACTTGCATTGCATCATAAGCTGTGGCAGTTCGCGGGCTTACCTCTCCACCCCAAAGTTTAGCAGCTTTCTCAGCAAAAGAATTACCTTTACTCATATTACGGTTAGCATCACGATGCCAAGGTACAGAGACTACCATCCCTTTGATATCTCCTTGCCCAAACTTTAAAATCTTTTCACCGTAGAGCTGTTGAGAACCAAAAAGTGCAAGTCTACCTCTATTCTCTTTCGCCACATCAAGAGCTGGATTGATATTAGTGATTCTGGGAATGAGAAGGATGGCTTCCGCTCCATCACTGATGGCCTTAGCAATAAAATTACTAGCTCTAAAATTTGCGGCTCCTAAATCGCAATCTGTACCAATAACTTTTCCCCCTGCTTTATTGATTAAATCACTATATTCTTGGACAATTTCTTGATTTGGTCTTTCCTGACTAGATGTTTCCTGACTGGTTCTAAATGATGAATCTCGGCAAATAGCTATATTAGTGCGGCGTTCTTTTTTAACAATATATTCAGCCAGAGCTTGATTAAAAATATTACGATTGGGGCTGATATTAAAGACATATCTGGTATCCCCAAACAACTGTGCCTGATTTTGTCCAGGTTGATTTCTTCCACTACCTGGGGAAACTTTAACCAAGCTACTCTGTTTATAAATATTTTCGTTGCGACCAAAACCTACTACTGCAAGAAGATTGGAGTCTTTAGCCAATTCACTATCTATCTTTTCTAGCTCTCCAAAGTTATTCAAGCTGGCAATCTCAAGTTGCAATGGCATCCCATTAATACCTCCACTGCTATTAACTTCTTCTTGAGCTTGCGCTACTCCACGTAAAGTCTCTTTCGCTTCATTCAGGCTACTACCAATTGGTGCAATTACAGCTACTTTCAAGGCTTTCGATTTACCTACTTTGGCGTTATTCAAATAAATCAAAGTCTCTGGATCATTACGCTTGCTTTGCAGAGATGCTTGAAATTTAATGATAGCTGTACCAAAATCTTCAGCTTTAAAAGCGTTTACCCCAGCTTCTTTCTCATCTGTTTTATCTGCCGTTACCAAAATTTTTTCACCCATACTCATCCATTCGAGAGAGGATGCGATCGGCAATACAGGTGACACCATCGAAGGTGTTGAAGGTGTTGTTACTGGTTTAGAAGCAACTTTACTTACCAACCATAAAATAACTGCTACCATAACTCCAGCAAGCCCTAGAGAGATAAGCAACCGAATATTCTCATCCTTATGTGGCATAAATAACTACCTCGATTCATTAGGCTTAGGTAAAATTTCTCTAAAAACAGTTGTAAAAAAGTAAAATAAATTATAAATCAAAAAAACTTAGTAATTAATTTGTCTACGAGTTGGGATGTGCCCATCAGAATAAATGCCAATAAACCAGCAAGTGTCACTAATAAGACTACAATTATCAATCCATTTGTTCCAGATTGCAAAGGATTATTTATTTGCCAATTATGGGCTACAAAGACAATGAATAAATTTGTAATTACTGCAATAATAAACAAATAAATCTTTTCAAACAAAGATCGAGATTGAGTAAAGACTACAGCCCCTAAAATTAGGAACCATAATCCAGAACTAATCAAAGTAGTTCCTAAAAAACTCAGTAGGACAATAGCCAAAAACGAACTACCTGTACTTGCAATCACAACCCCAGGCAATAATTTCTTCATTGAGAATTGGGGGAGATATGAAGTATGTTGTTGAACTGGTGTCTGTGGCGGTGATATTCGCTGTGGTGAAATTATTGTCTGAAGCACACTCCAATGTGCATCTGTCTGAGAATTCAAGTCTTGTAAAACTTCCTTTGCTGACTGATAACGCTGTTCATGATTTTCTAGCAGTAACTTATCAAGAATTTGCCCTAATGCTTCACTGATTGGTTGCGTCATTTGGCTTCGCCACTTATTAGTCCAGCTAAAGCCTTGTCTCATCCATAGCTGGGATGGAGGAACATTAGTCAGCAGATAAAAACAAGCTATTCCCAAACTGTAGAGATCGCTAGCAGGGTAAGCTTCCCCAAACTGAATTTGTTCAATTGGTGCATACCCCAAAGAACCAATAATTGTCCCTGGTGTAGTGTTTATGGTTTCCGTCTTTTGTTTAGATACACCAAAATCAATCAGCACCAACTTACGATCATGTTGACGGCGAATAATATTTTCAGGCTTAATATCTCGGTGAATCACCTGTTGCTGATGTATTAGTTCCAGCACAGGTAATAAATCACTCAATAGTTGTCGAATTTTGATTTCATTAAATACTCCCTGCTGTTTTAACTCCTGCAACAAATTTTGCCCTTCTATTAATTCCTGTACTAAATATAAATAGTCATCTTCTTTAAAATAGCCAAACAGTGTTGGAATTTGGTCATGTTTCCCCAGTTCTTGCAGACGTTTTGCTTCTCGCTCAAACAACTCAGTTGCTTTTTTTTGGGCTTCACTACCGCCACCACCATAAAATTGACCACGAATTAGCTGTTTAACAACACATTGTTCATTCAGCTTGTCTATATCTTCTGCCAGATAAGTACGTGCAAAACCCCCTCTACCTAATGGTTGGATAATGCGGTAACGATTTCTTAGCCGCGATACCAATCCTGTTCCACAACTGAGACAAAAGTTTGAACCATCAGGATTTTGGGGATTAGGACAATCAGGATTTAGGCAGCAGATCATATAATTATCGCTGTCATTTTATTAACAATTAAAATATACCTTAAATTCACTTGCTGCCTGGGGTTGACTTATTTTTTACTAATAATTCTTATAGTTTTACTTCTATCTGTACAGATAAAAATAGTTAGGTTATTGTTGCTGCCGAACTTTTCTATTTAGCTATTGCGAATTCAGCTAAAGCAACAGCACCCCATAATGGCGCATCATCACCTAACGCCGCAGGAATAATTTCAAAATCAACTTCAAGTAGCGCTGTCTCCCGCGCCACCTGGCATAAAACTTCCCACCATCGAGTTCCTGCCTTGGTTACGCTCCCACCTAAGATAAACAATTGCGGGTTCACCAAATTTGCCACATTGCCAATACCCACACCCAGCGCCCAAGCAGATTTTTGCAAAATCTCCTGAGCCAAATCATCTCCAGCCGCCGCAGCTTCACTTACCAACTGCCCTGTTAGTAACTCTAAATTATCCTGTACCAAACCCCTCAATATCTTTCCTGGTGTACGTCTTGGCAGTTCTGCTAATACTTCCCGTGCATTTTGGGCAATATATGGCCCCGAAGCTAAACGTTCCACACATCCGCGTTTACCACACAAACATACTGGCCCAGCAGGATCTACAACTATGTGTCCAATTTCGCCAGCCATACCACCTGCGCCCCGCCAAGGCTTACCATTGAGTATCCAACCACCACCCACGCCAGTGCTGACAGTGATGTAAAACAGGCTATCGTATCCTTGACCTGCACCAAAGCGATGTTCACCCAAAGCCGCAACATTGGCATCATTATCTACATAAGCAGGAACACCAAATTCTGCTTCTAGCAAGTTTTTGAGGGGAATATTTTCCCAACCAGCAACATGATGAGAGAGTCGCACTGTTCCAGTGGTGGCGTCTACTGGCCCTCCAAAGCTGACACCAATTGCAGTGGGTTTTGTACCTTGCAGCAAAGAGTGAATGAGCGATCGCATAATTTCTAAATCAGTGTTAGCATTTGCATTCACTGGAGAAAAGCGTCGTTCATAACGCAGCCATTGTCTGGAACCAACATTTACCGTCGCTGCTGCTAGCTTAGTACCGCCAAAGTCGAGAGCTAATATCAAGGTCACAGTTTTTTATACTCCTGCTGCACATCACGATAGGTAGTTTCTTTCTTGAGAAAGATGTTTGTGTTCAAGATAAATTCAACACTAGAGAAAACTACATAATTTAGCAACTCATGACTGCTGATCAATCACAACCACTCATTGATTTTTCTAACGCCAAAGAACCACCTCGCTCTCTTAATCTCGATCAACAAGAGGCTCCTCCTATTGAACCAGAAGAAGTTAGCGGTCAAATCAAACAAGATCCCTTGCCTGATGATTTCAATCGCCAACCAGAAACTGTTGGTGAGCGCCAAATGATTGTTGCTAATATTCCTGGAGCACCTACTAATTTAAATGACGCTCATGACTAAATTCCTCACCTTTTCCTGAGTCAAGCACTCCATGAATAAACTGTTGCAAACGTTCATAATGCGTCCCTTGCCAATAAATTTGAGCGCAGTCTTGGCAGCGATGAAATTCATGATTTTGCAATTGCACACTTTCTGGCAGTTGATCAATTATGCTTTCCTTCGCTACAGTTTCTAGTAATCCATTGCAACGCAAACATCGTTGAAAAGGTGATACTAACTTAAACAAGTCGAAGCGCCGTAACACTTCGATGATTTGCTGCTGAGGGTTAGTACTTCTGACGTAATAGCCATAGGTTACTAAACTACGCATTAATAAACCCTTGTCACGAGTCAAAAGAATCCGCAGCTGTTTATGGGAGATAGCAGCTAATTCTTCATCCTCATAGTCATTGCGGTATAACGTATCAAAGCCTAGCAATCTTAAAGATGTTGCTAGCTTGCCTAAATGAATATCTATAACGAAGCGAATGATACTGAGCGGTTTTGGGCGAACAGATATTGCTGGTGTAGTGATAGCAGTTGCCGAAATGGGATAGACATTGATAGTATCACCATCCTGCACGATATAAGAAAAATCCACACATTTATCGTTTACTTTTATACAATCAACTTCTGGATGAGGGACACCTAGACTTTCAATCATGTCCTTAATTGAGGCTCTCTCCCCAAAAGAATGGCATATCCTCACCTGCCTTTTATACCGTGGTAAAAAATCATTTAATTCTGCATAAAAATAAAAAGATGCTACAGCCATAACTACATAACGTTGAATGATTCATTAGTTAATGGTTAATAGGCGATCGCTAGGCACTATTGTCTCATTACCTGCTTCTCCACCGTAATTAAAGGGATTGCTTTAAAATTCGGTGATGCAACATTTTGTAACTATTGAGAAAAATTATCTTTTGGATAGAAACTGCCAATTCTGGCTGCTGCCAGCATTTACAGTCATTAATTAGTTGTTAACCCTAGTTTAATCAGAGTGCAAAATGTCAAAAAATTTAGTAAAATTTATATAGATTAACCAATACTTGCATTTGTTATTTACTTCAGCTACAGTCAAGGCAAGTAGCTATAAGCAAAACCTGGTGTATTCTTTAAGAGCTTAGGCGAGGGAAAACGGTGAATATTAAATTTAAAGTCAAAATATATCAGAAAAAATTGTAATCTCTGTCGAAAAACAGATTTATACAAGTAAGTTTTAGATAATTATTTACTAACAGTAACTGGTGTTTATTGTTAACTTGTACCTTTAGCTCTTTAAGTATTAAACTACTTAATCAGATTTAGCTAAAATTTATTTTTTTCTAAACTAATTGAGAAAAATTCGCAATATATACTGGAAGAGAGATAAATTAAAAGCACGTAACGCCAATGAAAGCACACACTTTTAAACAAGAATTGCTAAATGACTTTTTGGAAGTAGATTGCCAAAATGGTATTGACTTTCAAAAATTGTTAGTTATACAACTACATCCCTTACAAAAGTGGCCTAAAAATGTGCCCATAGGTGAACACATAAGGGCTGTAAATAGTTATATAGGTTATTTAATTAAAAAATTAAATAACCTAAATTTTCGTCAAATATGTGACTGTAATATCAGCTACTTTGTTAATTTAAGTAAACTGGCTGCACGATACTTTTTATGCTCTTGTGCAGGAGTCAATATATTCTACTATGGCTCTCTAGCCAAGTATAGACAAGGTTGGCTTCAGCAATTAAAACGTTCTCGACTTCTTAACGATAAGCGATACAAAATTAACTTTGTCGCTACGCAAGAAGCTTTAGCAAGCTTATCTTTAACTCTTGTGGAGAATTTATTAACCGGAAAGACGTTTATTAGGAATGAATGTTATAAAGTGGCTACCTAGTTTGAGCCAGGAAATTCATTTGTTTCTGGTTATTGCGTTTATTAGAAGCTATTGTAGCTGACATCACAATTTTACTTTGTCATAAACTTGTTCATAAAAATAACATTTGAGAAAGCTAGATGAATACCTTTTTTTGTTCAGATTATTCAAGACAAACAGGAGAAGATGTTATTGGTAGCGCCACCAATTACGAAACTTATGTTTTAGTTGAGTGTCCTCCACCTTGGAAATCGCCAGCTTTTGATTCTAAATGGGTTCCTCATAATTTAAAGCTGTTGGTAGAGGAAGTAACCCGCACTAAACTGCCAATAAAATTTTTATTAATTGCTAATGATTTATCACACAAAGTAGACCAAACAACTCTGTTAATTTATCAAAAACAAAGCGGATTGAGTCAAGGATATCGCAAGCACGAGTTTAAGCTAGCAACTATTGATCAAGTAGCGGCGATCGTGAAAAAATTTTTATGGGGTAGCACGCCTGATTATGAAAAAGAAACAAGTATAACTAGAGAGATTTTAGTATGTACCCACGGCAGCCATGATAAGTGCTGCGCCAGACATGGTAATCCCTTCTACTTTCATGCTCAAAATACAATTTCAGATTTGGGTTTGGATAATGTTCGCATTTGGAAATCTAGCCATTTTGGTGGACATCGATTTGCACCAACAATCATAGACTTACCAGAAGGAAGATACTACGGTATTCTTGACCAAGACTCATTTAAATCGATTTTGACTCGAACTGGAGATATTCAGTGCTTAAATAAAATTTATCGAGGTTGGGGAATTCTGCCAACTCCAATTCAAATTTTGGAAAAGGAATTAATTCTCCGTCATGGATGGGATTGGTTTAATTACAAAGTAGTAGGAAAAATCCTTGAGCAAAGCATGGACAATAATACAGTGCTAGCAGAACTAACTTTTGAAAAAAGCACAGGTTCACTGTACACTTACCAAGCGAAAGTGATCAAGGATGAAACCAAAACGTTACAACTAAAGAGTTCTTGTAATGCTCACAAACCATCAGTAATGGTTCAATATACTATAGCTAGTGTGATGCTAGCTTCTAATAAAGTTGTAACTTGTAGTGTATGAAAGTAACAAAGGAGTCTACATCTACCACCAATCCTCAATATATTTGAATGTGTTGATTTCGTTCAAGAGTTAGAAGTTAGGAAAACAAAGAAGTGCTAAATCGACTACTTTCCTAACATTTGTAAATTATGTAACGTGGCATACATTCCTCCTTGTTGCAGCAATTCATCATGGCTTCCCTGTTCTATGAGTTCCCCTCGCTTGAGAACAAAAATTCGGTTGACATTGCGAATTGTAGACAGTCGGTGAGCGATAATAATAGCGGTACGCCCCACCAAAAGCTGATTTAATGCTTGCTGAATTAAAGCTTCTGTACCGACATCCAAACTAGCTGTGGCCTCATCTAGTACCAAAACTTGGGGATTGCGAATCGCTGCACGAGCAAAGGCTAGAAGTTGCTTTTGTCCGCTAGAGATATTAGTACCCCGTTCTCTAAGTTGAGTATTATAACCTTTGGGTAATAGTTCAATAAACTGAGCAATATTAGTTTGTTCTGCTGCTTGTTGAACTTCTTCAAAAGTGTAGTTATCTCCTAAAGTGATGTTGCTTTTGACATCACCAGCAAACAAAAAGCCTTCTTGTAAAATTACTGCCAGATAGCGCCGCAATTCTGCTTGTGGTAAGTCACGAATATCTATACCGTCTACAAGTATTCGTCCTTGCGTAGGTTCATAAAGACGGCATAAAAGACGAATGATCGAACTTTTCCCAGCGCCGGTGGGGCCAACTAATGCTATTTTTTCACCAGGATGAATGGTGAAATCTAAATCTTTAATTACATAATCATTGCCTTTGTAGGCAAACCAGACGTGTTCAAAGCGAATTTCTCCCAATTCGGCTGAAGAGTCGGTATTTTCAGATTCTAGATTAGCAACTAACTCGTCTATGTAACCAAATTTTGCATCATAAACTGAGACACGCGAATTAAAGCGATCGCGTATTTCTATCGGTTCATCTAAAATGTTAGTCACCCGTTCAATAGCAGTGAAGCCCGCTTGAATAACCGTGAATTTTTCAGCGAAATTCCGCAAAGGGTCAAATAATTGCTGGGCATATAAAACAAATGTTGATAAAATCCCAAAAGTGAGGCTTTTTTCTAGTAACAACCAACTACCTATCCAGAGAACACCTGCGATCGCTACTAAGCTAATCCACTCCAGGATGGCTGATACTGCTGAATCGTAAAAGATGGTTTTATCTATTTGTTGCTTATAACGTTTGTTTGTAGTGCGAAACAATTCAGCATTGAATTTCTCTCGCCGAAACAACTGCACTACGTTAATACCAACGATATTTTCTTGTAGCTGAGAGTTAAGGATAGAGAGTTCTTCCCGGACTTTGTAATTTGCTTGGCGGTACTGTTGCTGAAAGTAAACAATCACCAAGCTAATAGGTAACAGTAATACCAGCAGCAAGCACGCAATTTGCCACTGGATAGAAAACATCAACCCGAGAATCACCAACATGGAAAACACATCGGACACAATACCAACTGCGCCGGTAGAGAAGACATCTCCCAACGCTTCCACGTCGCTGGTGAGTCTGGTAATTAATTTACCAACAGGCGTCTGGTCAAAAAAACGTACAGATAAAGATGTCACATGATGAAATAAATCATCACGAATTTCTGCGGTGATTTGTTGCCCTAGCTTCTGTACTAAAAAACCCTGAAAACCTGTAAATGCTAATCTGACAATAATAGCAACCAGCAACAGCCCTTCCAGGATATTTAGCCCTTGTAATAAAGGACGATTCCTGAGAAACTCATAAACGCTGGGTTCATTACGGATCAGTGATATAGCCTGTCCAATCAACAATGGTTGTACGGCATTAGCTAAGGCGATCGGTACGAGTAGACACATTGATAGCGCTAGTAGTCGTAAACTACGACGGGCATAAGGTACTAAGCGCAAAAATAACCGCCAGTCATTTTCACGGCTACGGTATTTTTTGTAAGATTTTTTCAAGGATTGGTAGGTGCTCATAGTAAGAGCATTATATTAATTTTTGCACTGAACACCATGCCTGAGATAGAAACTATACGACTGCGGCTAAGGCACTTCACCCTAGATGATTTCGATACCTTGTTTCGCCTTTACACTGATGTAGAAGTTATGAGGTATTTGTCGCCAAG
Organism: Mojavia sp.; assembly: GCF_059505145.1. NCBI lineage: Bacteria > Bacillati > Cyanobacteriota > Cyanophyceae > Nostocales > Nostocaceae > Mojavia > Mojavia sp. The sequence goes on along the minus strand of NZ_JCACKA010000085.1, from coordinate 30,061 downwards.
AACGCAATCACAGACCAAGGCAAGCTTATGCAAACATATTCAACACTGGGAAAATCACAACTTCGGAATGTGGGCAGTTATACACCAATACGGTTCAGTTAAGCATTTTTTTTCTCTTTGTGCTCTTTGCGCCCTTTGCGGTTCGTTAAAAAAATTGAGTTCAACAAACAGTTATAGTCTTAACTGAACTGTATTGCATTATATTACACATCTAATTTGCACATTGAGACAGCAGAGGAGCAGGGGAGAAGGGTTGACGCTTTTTCTCCCAAATTAAAAATATGCAAGTTAAATGTGCATTAGCTTACTAAATTTTAAGAGTTCAGTTTTTGTATAGTCAGCAATAATTCATTGATTGTGTAAGGCTTGGGCAAAAATGTAGTTACACCACTCTCAGCTAATGCTTCTAGCTTATTGCTAGACATTAATCCGCTGGTGGCAACGATTTTGACTTTTGGGTTGATTTTTCTTAAGGTACGGATGGCGGTTAAACCATCTAAGGTGGGTAGCATTAAATCCATCAGGACAATGCTGATTTGATCCATATGTTTAGCATATAAAGCGATCGCCTCAATGCCATCACCAGCAATGATGGTTTTGTAGTTATGAGTTTCTAGCGATGTTCGAATAATATCCTGAATAGCGGGTTCATCGTCTACAACTAAAATTGTTTCTCCGCTGGCGGCGATCGCTTTTGGCTCTTCTGGGCTGGGTGTTTCCATCCCCTCGACTGCTGGCAAATATACCTGAAACTCGGTGCCAACGCCTACCTCACTATGCACGTTCACAAAACCGCCGTGGCTTTTAATAATACCAATGACCGTAGAAAGCCCCAAGCCTGTGCCTTGTCCTACCTCTTTTGTAGTAAAGAATGGCTCAAAAATTCTATCCAGGATTTCTCTGGGAATGCCAACTCCAGTATCAGCAACTGTAATTACTGCGTATGGCCCAACTTGAGCTTCTAGGTTCATGCGAGCATAGTTTTCATCAATATACAAATTGTTTGCAGAGATAGATAAAGTACCACCATTGGGCATAGCATCACGTGCATTAACGCAGAGGTTCATTAACACTTGATGGATTTGAGTACCATCTCCAGAAATCATCCATAAATCTTGTGGTACATCAATAGAGACTTGGATAGATTTTGGGAATGTCTCTTTAAGAACCTTGGCAACTTCCATAATTAGATGTCTGAGTTGCAAGTTGATATGCTTCCCTTCCACACCCCGCGCAAACGACAGCACTTGCTTGACTAAATCGGCTCCGCGTTTAGCGTTGATTTCCAGAATTTCCAACAGATGAAGAGTTCGTTCATCCGCATCAGGAAATTTTAGTGGGAGCAGTTGCGCTCCTGCCAGAATTGGCGTCAGGATATTGTTGAGGTCATGCGCGATACCACTAGCTAGAGTACCAATGCTTTCCAGGCGTTGGGCACGAAACAATTGTGATTCTAAACGTTTTTTTTCGGTGATATCCGTGTCAACGGTGAGAATTGATTTAGGCTTACCTTGTCCGTCGCACACCAAATTCCAACGGCTAGAAACTAAGATTTCCTTACCAGTTTTGGTAACTTTAGTTAACTCACCTTGCCACTTACCTTTACGTATGACGTTCAAAAAAGCTGCTTCGATTTCCGGTGGATGTTCATCGTCGTACAATAGTTCGCTGGTATTTTTCCCCCTAGCCTCTGCCGCTTGCCAGCCGTAAAGGTTTTCTGCTGCTTTGTTCCAGTAAAGAATTTTATTTTCTAAATCTCGCACGAGAATTGCATCTGTAGCGATGTCTAGCAATGCTGCTTGTTCACGGATTGTGTCATCAGCCAGTTTGCGATCGCTAATATCAATACAAGCACAAGTAATTCCTATGACTTGTTGTGATTCATTTCGCAATGGTTCTACAGTCAAATCGTAATATCGAGTTCCTTGGGCGGTAGTAATGGCTACTTCATCTCTAGTGCCAACTCCAGTAACAAGTACACTAAGTTTAATCGCAGTTAAATGGTGGGCATTTTCTAAAGGAATTAATTCCGAGTCACGTTTACCCAACATTTCTTCCGCCTTAAATCCAAAAGCGGGATTATAAACCCAGGTATAGCGTAATTCTTCATCCTGGTTGAAAACAAAGATTGGAGAGTTTTTCAAAGCAACGCGAAATCGTTCCTCACTTTGCCGCAGTGCATCCTCTATCCTTTGACGCTCAATCGCATAACGCATACAGCGTACCAGCAGGTCGCCAGTTACTTGCCCTTTAACCAAATAATCCTGCGCGCCTTGCTGCATCGCCCTCAATGCTAAAGTTTCATCGTTTATACCAGTAAGTACGATGATCGGAGTTGATTTTGCCTGATTGTGAGCTTTAATAAAAGTTTCCAACCCTTGGCTGTCTGGCAAAGAGAGGTCTAATAGCATCACATCAAAGCTGTTATTAGATAGATAGTTGAGTGCCTCATTCAGCTGCTCAACAGGTATCAAATCGACTACTACTGCGGTGACATCCTTTAACAATTCTTGTAATAGCAGGACATCACCGGGATTATCTTCAACTAACAAGACTTTAATAATTTCACCTGCCATTTCCATCACTCCGGCGGCAGTTTGACGATCGCAAACCAAAAGTTTTCTATAGATCGTACAATTCTGACAAATTGATCGAAGTCGACTGGCTTAGTTATGTAACAATTGGCAGCCAGGTTATAAGCTTTAAGAATATCTTCTTCAGCTTGAGAAGTCGTCAGGACAACTACAGGAATCCTCTTAAGATTTACGTCACTTTTAATTTCTGCTAATACCTCTCTTCCATCTTTTTTAGGTAGGTTTAAATCAAGTAGCACAATATCTGGATGAGGTACTTGAGCATATTTATTTTGTTTGCGTAAAAATGCCATTGCCTCTACCCCATCTTCGACGACATTCAGATTAACCGAGATTTTGCTGTCTTCCAAGGCGATGCGCGTAAGTAGAGCATCGCCAGGGTTGTCTTCTACTAACAAAACCTCAATAGGCTTAACCTCCGATAGAATTATCACGATTGCTTACCTGCTTGATCTGGAATTGTAAAGTAGAAAATCGAGCCTTGACCAGGTTCCGACTCCATCCAGATACGACCGCCGTGGCGTTCTATAATCTTCTTACAAATTGCCAGACCAATTCCAGTACCTGGATACTTACTTCGGCTGTGCAAACGCTGAAAAATTACAAAAATTCGTTCAGCATACTGGGTTTCCAAACCAATTCCATTATCACGCACTGAGAACAACCATTCATTCTCTGATGGGCTGAGATTTGAATTTTCTCCGTCTGGGTTCGCTGTTTTTCTAATTGCTGTGATATGAATTTGAGGTGGCTCCTCTCTACGGAACTTGATTGCGTTACCGATCAGGTTTTGGAACACCTGTGTTAATTGAATACTATCAGCCATCACTTCTGGGAGAAAGCCGTGGGTGATCACTGCGCGACTCTCCTCAATTGCAACTCGGAGATTAGCGATCGCCCGTGCTAAGACAGTAGTACAATTGACTAGTGCAAATGGCTCTCCACGGGTACTGACACGGGAATAGTTCAACAGATCGTTAATTAAGGTCTGCATCCGCAATGCCCCATCTACAGCGTAGGCAATAAACTCATCCGCATTGGCATCTAGCTTATTTTTGTATTTTCGCTCTAGTAACTGTAAATAACTAGTCACCATCCGCAATGGCTCTTGCAAATCATGGGAAGCAATATAGGCAAACTGTTCTAATTCGGCATTAGAGCGAGTGAGTTCCTGGCTTTGAAGAGTCTGTTGTTCTAGAAGTTGGGCCTGGGATAAAGCAATGCCAATTTGGTTCGCTAGCTGTTGCAACAACTCTAATTCAGAACCGTGCCACTGTCGGGGAGCAGTACACTGATGAGCAATCAACAAGCCCCAAATACCCTCCCTGATGAGAATTGGTACTACTAGGTTAGCTTTAACACAATGCTGCTGGAGAAATTTTCGATGGCAGTCTCGGATGTCGGCCTTTTCAACATCTGTGATTGCGCTCACTCTTCCCTGGCGATATCTCTCCACATACCCTTGCTGAAAGCACGGGTCAAGAATATTTTGCCCTAAAATTACAGGCCAGCCAGGTAACACTGCTTCTTGCACCACCGTTCCCGAACCATCTGGCCACAGCCGAAAAATCACAACTCGGTCAGCTTGTAGCAGTTTTTGTACCTCAGTCACCGTGGTTTGAAGAATTTCTTCTAATTGTAAAGATTCACGAATTTTCAAGGTGATTTCCGAGAACAGCTGCGATCGCAAATACTGCCGCTTTAATTCTTCTTCTGCCCGTTTGCGTTCAGTCAAATCGAGGGTAACACCAATCATCCGAGTCGGATTTCCATCAGGCTCATAGATGCCAACACCTCTAGATAATATCCAGTGAACACTACCATCAGGCCAAATATTGCGGTACTCTGCCTCATAATCGCTGTGATTTGCCAGAGCTTGTTTTACAGACTCTTGCATATAAGTGCGATCGTCAGGATGAATGCATTCCAAAAGCGTATTGTAGGTAAACTCAGTTTCTACTGGTAGGCCAAAGTTAACCTTGCATTGGTTAGATAGAGTTAACTCGCTGGTTTTCCAATCAATCTGCCAGGAACCGAGTTTAGCCGCCTGCAATGCCAAGTTCAGGTGTTTTTCACTCTCGCGCAGGGATGCTTCAATATACTTGTTTTCGGTAATATCACGCGTGACTCCCAGCAGAGCAATGATGTTTTGCTTAGAATCACGAAGCGGAACAGCGTGGGTTTCCATCCAGCGAGGAGTACCTTTGAGACCAATGATTTCAAATTCCAGTATTCCTGATTCACCTTGAAAAACTCTTTCGCTCAGATCTATAAAAGCTTGGCGATACTCAGCAGCGATTATAGGATGTATACATTGTCCCCTTACCTGATTAAGAGAATCAGCTTCAATCATTGCTAACCCAGCTGGATTCATTTCTAGCAATGTGCCATCTTTAGCAAGCAATTTCACGCACTCAGGTTCCGAATCAATAATTGTGCGTAGCAGATTTTCACTATCGGTCAGTCTTTTTTCTGTACGCTTGAGTTCCTCAGCAAATCGGGAAACCTCCACTAAATTACGCCTTAGCTCCAGTTGGCTGATAACTTGACGGCTGAGAGCTATAAGTGCCTCTACTTGTTGTTGGTTCAGTTCTCGTGGAACTTGGTCAAGTACACACAAGGTTCCCAACATTTCTCCGTTCGGAGCAATTAAGGGTACACCTGCATAAAACCTGACAAAAGGATAGGAAATTACTACTGGATTAGTTACTAAATCTTCGACAGCTAGCGTATCAGAAATTACTACAACATCTTTTCGCTCTTGGCAAAGGTAAGATAACCCACAATTACGGGGCATTTCCGGTACATCTAAGCCTAGCCTTGCCTTAAACCACTGGCGGTTTTCATCGATAAAATTTACCAAGGCTATGGGAGCGCCACAAATAAAGGCGGCTAACTTGGCCAAATTGTCGTAAGCTTCTTCTGGTTCAGTGTCAAGAATCTGATATTGGCGGAGGGCCTCAAGCCTCGCTGCTTCGCTATTAGAAAGTACAGGGTGCATAAATTTTTATTAAATTATATAAATTATAGATTTTTTAATGTATTGGTATTTATACATTACAGCTATAAGTACTTATAAACTTACTAGAACTTACCTCTATATCTTACTTTAGGAGGATGCTTTTTATATATTTATTAGAATATATGCAACGAATGCTTTTATCATCTAAGGCAATCGTTCGTTTGATATTGGGTGGAGCGATCGCACTGTGCCAGTTGCGTAAGTCCTGTTATTGGGGTGTATAAACGCCTTCTTCGGCTTTGCTTTGGGTGGGTATAAGAGTTTTCTTTTCATCATGTACACCCTTAGATAACAAATTCAAGGCGGTCAGAGCAATAATTTAAAGGTCGATGGGTGATAAAAGCGAAGCTCCAAAAATTACAATTTACTTCTGATAGTGCTTTTAGTTAATAAACTAGAAAAAATATTTTTTTAAGTCTTCTTAATTAATGACTAACTAAAATTTAAACTAATAAATCAAAAAAAAATATGTATATTTTGTATTTTAAATCGAGCTATATTAAAACTCGAATTAAATTAGTCATGGATTTATATGCGTCTACCAATCATTATTAGTGCGGGATTGTTACTATCTGTAAACCTTAACCTACCTGTAATGTCCCAATCTCCCATAGAGGTAGTACAATCGCAAGTAAGTAATAACTTGAATTTCAGACGATTAAAATTCAATCGGTATTTGTGGAATAAAAAAAATATTTCTAACTATCGCTATACACTTAGTAACAGTTGCTTTTGTATACCCGAAGCTAGAGGCCCCGTAGTCATCGAAGTACGTAATGGTCAAACAACTTCCATTACTCTTATCGCTACGAGTCAACCAGTTGATCCACAATTATTTCAACAATACAATACAATTCCTAAGCTGTTTAATGTGATTCAGGACGCTATTAACCGTAGAGCATCCAGCTTGAATGTGAGGTATGATCCTCGATTCGGCTATCCAACCCAAATTGACATCGATTACAACACTCAGCTAGCTGATGAAGAAGTATATCTTAGTATTGAAAATTTTGAGGAAATTCGATAGCTACTGATGCTCAGTTGTATTCAAAGATAGTAAATCAGGGCAGCAGAGGAAGCGGAGGGGAAATCCGAATCTGTCTGCTCATAACTTAGTCTCACAACAACCTTTAGCCTCAGCTGAACCGTATTCCTCTATGAATGAGGTAGCGTTAATAAGAAACCTTAACTCGTTGGTCACAAATGCATTAAGGTTCTCTATGAACGAGGTAGCGTTAATAAGAAACCTTATTGCTTGAAATGCGATTGCCTACAGCACTGCGCTCCGCGCGCAGTAGCGGGATTGTCTTGGAACCCTACACTCGTTGTTTGGACTGAGTGTAGGAGTATGTCACATTGTAGATAGAATATGCGATCGCACCTCCTCCACCAACTTATGCAAATTACCCATATTGAGACGATAACTCAGCGGATGGGCAATTAATCTTGCTGTGCTTTCATACAAAGTGGTAATCTCAATCAAACCATTCTCTCGCAACGTCCGCCCAGTAGAAACCAAATCTACAATCGCTTCAGACATTCCTGTAATCGGGCCTAGTTCCACGGAACCATATAATGGCACGATTTCCACTGGTAAATCCAAACTTTGGAAATATTCACGAGCGCAATTGACATACTTAGAAGCAACCCGACCATGAGCTGGTAAATCTAATGGCGATTGATAAGGACTAGATGCTTTTACTGCTACAGACATCCGACAATGCCCAAACTGCAAATCAACCAAGTGTGCAACTTGCGGCTTTTTCTCCCGCAGCACATCGTAACCAATAATACCTAGTTGTGCCTGCCCATATTCCACATAAACAGGCACATCCTGCCCCCGCACCAGCAGTCCTTTCGCTTGTCCACTAGCATCAAAAATTTGAAGTTGGCGGTTTCCTGGTTCTAAAAAAGCGCTAAAATCCAATCCTACAGATTGCAGTAGGTGGATGCTATTTTTAAGTAGTTCCCCTTTAGGTAACGCAACAGTTAACATTATTGTCCTTAGTATCCTTGGCTACAAACACTTGGCAAACAAGTGTTCTTTTCTTGGCAGTTCATTATATTGAGAATATCTCTATATGCTTACCATAAGCAGCATGAGAATTTTATTAGTCGATGACGAAGTTGAATTAACTGGTCCCTTAAGTCGCGTGTTAACTCGTGAAGGTTACAACGTGGATGCGGTTTATGAAGGTATAAGTGGTAGTCGTTTAGCGCAAGCGGGTAGTTATGACCTATTAATTTTAGATTGGATGCTGCCAGGAAAAACGGGGTTGGAGATTTGTCAGGAATTGCGTCGCCAAGGTAAAACCACTCCCGTGCTATTTCTCACTGCCAAGGATACTCTAGATGACCGAGTTGAGGGTTTAGATGCTGGTGCAGATGACTATTTAGTCAAACCCTTTGAACTGCGGGAGTTACTAGCACGAGTCCGCGCTTTATTACGGCGATCGGGTGCAGAAGTATATAGTATTACAACCGGACGTTTAGTAGTAGCTGATTTAGAACTCGACAGCGAAAACCAAGTAGCTTATCGTCAAGAACGAGTAATTGAGCTATCTCAAAAAGAAAGCCAGCTGCTGCAATACTTTATGGAACACACTGGACAACTACTTACTCACGTCCAGATTATGCAACATCTATGGCAAGATGATGAGCAACCTAGTAGCAATGTCATCGCGGCATTAATTCGCCTACTGCGGCGCAAAATTGAAGTCGGTAAAGAAACCCCACTAATTCACACAGTTTATGGAAAGGGTTACCGTTTTGGTGCTTCTTCAGTAGATTCAGTGCAATAATATTGAACGATTTCGCTAACGTTAATTTAAAATCCAAAATAGCATTACTTGGTTGTGGTGTCTGTCCCTAGTAACAGCCCACTCTACCGAAGCTTGGAATTCTTTCATATTAATGAGTTTCTTAAGAACTAATCGCATTAGATATGTCAACAAACACCTAATTTGGGCTATTTCCCGGTCAGGAGGGTAAAATCAGGATTTGAAGCTAAGATTACACGATTTACCTGTTTCAGCATGAACAAAAAATGGGCAGTCAAGCGAATCACTATAAACTTGGCCGCAAATGAAGCCAAGAACCTTGAAAAGTACTGTGAACAAACGGGCAGACCAGCAACGGATGTGATTCGAGAACTCATTCGAGCATTGCCAGTGACGAAGGGAAAGTAGATTTGCGAATCATTTAAATATTAGAACTTGGTTTGATTGGAGGTATTAAATTAACGAGCCTTGGCAATTTTTGGTGAATATGAGAAGGACGAACAATTGAGCAATGATGTGCTGCGCCCGGCATAGACGAGTGCAGCACGCCGAAAACAAGAGGACATAATAACCAAGAGACGATTTCTCAGATCCGGCGACTATGCTTGTTCTGTCGTCACTTCGTCAGAGAATAATCTCTAAGCCTTGTTTTTAAGGGTTTTCGCAACAATAGTATTGAACAGTAAATATCCAGTTGTGATTTTCTAATCTGTTGATTATTGCTCTTTAATTACTTTTGTCAGATTAAATTGAAAACTTTTGTCCAAATCTGCAACATTTTCAAACTTGGTGTGAAAAATCAGGTCACGGCAACGCTCGAATGAGTTCTCTAATCACATCTATTGCTGGTCTGCCTGTCTGTTCACAATACTGTTCAAGGGTATCGGCTTCATCTAATGTCAGGTTTATAGTGATGCGCTTGAGGGTCTTTTTTTTACTATAGGTTGCCAAACTGAGAAATTTATGGGCGACGGTCTTATTCATTGATTGCTACACTAAATCTTTACACACTTTCCTGATCAAGATTGCCAATTCAGAACCTTATTTACCAGTGAAAATCGGGATTTTGAGATTGAACTTAAGCTTTGCGTTCCAAATATATTGCTGAAATGTCTAAGTATTAAGTAACTAGCGTCACACATAATGAATCTGCCATTACTCAAACGCAATATGCTTTTGACTGGAAAGCTGATGACAGCAATACCCTACAGATTGTCTATTGAACAAGCGGTATTGACTTAGCAAGACGAGTGGATTATACCGTTTCACTTTAAGGTTGATACAAGTAGCCAGCAGAGGAGTAGAAGAGTAGAAGAGTAGAGGAGAAAATATTTGTATCTCTCATTTAGTGAAATGGTATTACCTAACGTAGTTTTTATTTATTAGTGAATATTTTGACCATAAACCTTTTTTAAATCCTGTGCAACATGAGATTATTTTTTTGTTATATAGTTATCAGTTCATATCTACAGCAACCAGGTAGATAATTCCTTTTAGTCAAAGGCAATTACGCGAACGGTGAGTTAATACATGACTTTACAGAATTGGAGACGCAAGCGTGGTGTTGCACTTACTACTAAGGGGTTGCAAAAATTTAACGAAGCGAAGCTAAAGTCAGAAGCCAAGGAGAATTTTGGCAATAGGTATACTCTTGAAGAAATGAGTGCCCGTTCTGGGTTATATTCTGGCACAATCTCGAAAGTATTAAATCGTGAAGGAGGGGTAGATAAACAAACTATTGAAAAGCTTTTTTCAGCTTTTAACTTAAAAATAGATAAAAGTGACTATTCAAGCTCAACTACTCATCTAGATTGGGGAGAAGCTATCTTTACATCAGTTTTTTATGGGCGTATAGAAGAACTGAGCACATTAGAGCAATGGATTCTCAGTGAACACTGCCGATTAGTGGCATTATTGGGAATAGGAGGTATTGGTAAAACGGCGCTGTCTGTAAAGCTGGCTCAACAAATTCAGGATAACTTTGAGTATGTTATTTGGCGATCGCTACGAGAAGCACCGCCCGATAAAACTATTATTGCTAACTTAATCCAAATTCTTTCTGACGAGCAGGAAACAGAAGGTAACTTACCAGAAAGCTTGAGCGATCGGGTATCAAGACTACTCTATTATTTACAAAATTATCGCTGTTTACTGATACTTGATAATGCAGAGTCAATTCTCCGTAGTGGTAGCCGAGCAGGACTTTATCGAGAAGGATATGAAGGACATGGTGAGCTTTTAAGACGGATAGGAGAAGCAACTCACCAAAGCTGCTTAGTGCTGACTAGCCGCGAAAAACCTAAAGAAGTGGCATTACTGGAAGGAGAATCACTACCTGTTCGTTCATTACCACTGAGCGGTCTAAAGGTGACAGAAGGGCAGGAAATCTTGAAACTCAAGGGTTTATCTGCCGCAGAGGATGAATGTAAAGTAATGATTGAACGCTATGCAGGTAATCCATTAGCTTTGAAAATAGTTGCCACAACTATTCAAGATATCTTTAATAGTAATATAACTGAATTTTTGCAACAAGACACAGCTGTTTTTGGAGATATCCGCGATATTTTAGAACAGCAATTTGAGCGCTTGTCAGAATTAGAAAAAGAAATAATGTACTGGCTAGCAATTAATCGAGAGCCGATTACACTTTCAGAATTGCGAGAAGATATTGTATCACTAGTAGCACAAGCAAAATTGCTGGAGGCGCTAGAATCTCTAGGAAGGCGATCGCTAATCGAAAAGGCTACACCTACGCTGAACAAAAAAAGTGGATCACTATTCACGCTCCAGCCTGTGGTCATGGAGTATGTAACTAGTAGATTGATCGAAAAATTCTGTGAAGAAATTATCACTCAAAATATTGATTTGTTCAAATGCCATGCTCTAATGAAGGCAACGGCAAAAGAATATGTGAGGGATGCTCAAATTCGCCTTATCCTCAAACCAGTTATAGATGGGTTGCTAGCTAGCTTTAGAAGTAAAAATAAATTAGAAAATCATTTGGTTCAAATTTTATCAAAACTACGAGAAACATCACCTCTAGAACAAAGTTATACAGCAGGAAATATCTTCAACCTGCTTTGTAATTTAGACATTGACCTCAGTAGTTATGATTTTTCTTATCTGACTATTTGGCAAGCAGATCTGCAAAATGTCAAGTTACATAATGCAAATTTTACTCATGTCTATCTAGCTAAGTCTGTTTTTGTTGAAACTTTCGGTGGGATTTTTTCGGTAGCCTTTAGCCCCGATGGAAAAGTTTTAGCTACTGGTGATACCAATGGAGAAATTCGCTTGTACCAAGTAGCGAACAGTCAGCAAATTCTCACTTGTAAGGGTCATACTGGTTGGGTCTGGTCAGTCACTTTTAGTCCGGATGGTTACATTCTTGCCAGTGGTAGTAATGACCAAACAGTAAAGCTATGGGATACTCGCACCGGAGATTGTATCAAAACTTTGTACAGTCATAGTGGTGGGGTTCGATCAGTTGCCTTTAGTTCAGATGGTCATACGCTTGCTAGTAGCAGTGATGACCAAACAGTGAATTTGTGGGATGTTCATACAGGTGAATGCTTTAAAACTCTACAAGAACATAGTTGTAGTGTATGGTCAGTTGCTTTTAGCCCAGAAGGTTACATATTGGCAAGTGCAAATGACGACAATACGGTAAAGCTGTGGGATATTAACACCGAATCATGTATTTACACCTTGGAGGGTCACACTCAGCGGGTATACTCAGTCACTTTCAGCCTCGATGGTCATACACTAGCTAGCGGAAGTCATGACCAAACAGTGAAACTTTGGGACATCAGTACTGGTCGATGTTTACAAACTTTACAGGGGCATACTGACTTAGTACATTCAGTTGCCTTCAGTGTAGATGGCAGTACTATTGTTAGTGGCGGTGATGACCAAACAGTAAGAGTATGGGATCTTAGTACTGGTCAATGCGTCAAGACTCTACAAGGGCATAGAAGTAGGGTATGGTCGCTAGCAGTTTGTATAAATCAAAATATTTGTGCTAGTAGTAGTGATGACCAAACGGTAAAGTTATGGAATATAAACACTGGTCAATGCATTAAGACATTACAGGGTTACAACAATGGCATATGGTCAGTCGTGGTCAGTCTGGATGGTAAAATTCTTGCTAGTGGCAGTAATGACCAAACAGTAACACTGTGGGATGCTAACAGTGGCAAGTGTCTCAAAACTTTGTGCGGACATACTAGTAGAGTTACATCAGTTGTGTTTAGTCCTGATGCTCATTTACTTGCTAGTGGCAGCGAAGACCGAACTGTAAGGCTTTGGGATCTTATTACTGGTAAATGCCTTAAAATTTTCAAGGGACATAGGAATCGAGTTACATCAGTCACTTTCAGCACCGATAGTCACTTTCTTGCAAGTGGTAGCGATGACCAAACAGTGAAGTTGTGGGATGTTAATACTGGTCGATGCCTCAATACTCTACAGGAACATACTGGTAGAACTTGGTCAGTCACCTTCAGTCCTAACGATAATACACTAGCTAGTGGTAGCCATGACCGAACAGTGAAACTTTGGAATGTTAGTATGGATAGATGCCTTCAGACTCTCCAAGGTCACACTGACTGGATATATTCAGTTGCCTTCAGTGCGGATGGCTGTATGCTAGCTAGTGGCAGTGGTGACCAAACGATCAAACTCTGGGATCTCAACATTGGTCAGTGTTTAAGAACTTTGCAAGGGCACACCAATAGCGTATACTCAGTTGCCTTCGGTGCAAACGGTCATATACTAGCTAGTGGCAGTGGGGATCAAACAGTAAAGCTTTGGGATGTGGGGACTGGTAGCTGCTTAAGGACTTTAACCGGACATACTAGGTGGGTTTGGTCAGTCGCCTTGAGTCCTGATAGTCAAACCTTGGTTAGTTGCAGTGAAGATGAGACTATTAAAATTTGGGATGTAGAAACAGGTCAGTGCTTAAAAACATTGAGAAACAAAAGTCCTTATGAGGGAATGAATATCACTGGCATAACTGGGTTGACATCTTCTCAGAAAGAAACTTTAAAAGCTTTGGGAGCAGTTGAGTATTAATAAAATTTAGTATTTATGATATAGCGCTAATTTAGTTAGCTATTTGCGTTTTAGTAGCGCAATTACACTTAAAATACCCCCTAGCATCCCTATTCCAGCAGATGCTTCAGGTACTGACTGTGGCTTCAATGCTGAGAATGCTAATTCTCCAATTAGCTTGTGAGTAGCGGTTGTCGGATGGATTTCGTCCCAGAACAAAAATTTGTCAGGGTTACATAAAACTGGTAGTGTTGGAACATCTATAGGTACTACTGATAAGTCCCTACCAAGGCAAGAGTTGATCGCGTTGGTAAAACCAAATTCCTCTGGATCGGCAATGATTTTATCAAATAGGGAATTAACATTCAGTTCTATGATGTTGATATCAGGACTTAATTGTTGACTCAAAAATTTAAGTGTGGTGTTCAAGCTAGAGTTATGTGTGCTGCTTAATGTGTTGAAGAAGTTAGAGCTTTGACTATCAAAATTTGCAACAGGCATCTTTCCTAAATCCGGTAAATTAACCACCATGATATCTTTAGCTCCATCAGCAGCAAGTGATGTCACTGCCGCAGATAAATTTTCAATTGTCTTGGTAGGGTTAGGAATACTGTCGAAAAAGTAGCTTAGATAGTCGTTAGTACCAGCCCAAATAATGTATAGAGCATTAGGGTCAGCAGTTTGATTTCCTACTACAAAGCTATTTATCTGTTGCTGTAGTCCTGGTAAGCTAGGAACACCAAGATTCTCAAATCCTGTAGTAGCACCACCAAAGGCAAAGTTATTTTTTGGATTGAATGTTAATCCTAAATCAGAGGCAAGATAATCTACCCAAACCGAACCATTAGAAAAGCGCCCATTAAAATAGGTTGGACTTGGAGGAATGATTCCATTGCTAGCATTAAATACATTACCCGTATCGGAAAAACTGTCTCCAAAAACGTATATTTTGCCATAATCTTTTGCCAAGACTTTCCAAGGGAATAGGAAAGATAGCAGCAAAAAACCTGTTATTATAATTTGTCTTTGCACAGTTAATCGCTATATTTAGTTTAATTTTTATTAGTTTAAAACTTTTTGGATGTTTTTAAGAATGAGCGAGGCTCCTTTGTTCAGAATTTTTCACAGATGATTCAGAGTTTTTAAGCGGGTCAGAACCTAGCGCCACATCGCCCCAGCGCATCACACTTGCAGAGATAGCACCAGCTGCACCAAAACTATAAATAAGAACAAGGTCGTTTTTGCGAATATTACCTAGTTGTGCAGCATGGTATAGATTAGCCACAGCCAGTACTGGCCCAATGTTGGCATACTGAGGGTAAAGGTTAAGCGTGCGCTTAGGGTCAATATTTAGTACGCGCGTGCAGAAGCGCGCAAACCAAGCAGTGGATGTATTGAACAGAAAGAAGTCAATTTGCTCGAGACTAATGCCAGCAGCGGTGATAGCACCCTGGCAGCATGTACGAAGAAACTCCACAGATGTTTCACGAGTTACCTTGTTCGCTTCCTTGCATAACTTCATGCGAACCTGTAGATTGCCCTGTGCGTCCTTGGTAAGTGTAGGAAAAACCACATCACACAACGCACCGGCATGAATAGTTTTTGTGCCAAGGATTCCTTGATTCAATTCTAGTGAACCGACCACAAAAGCTCCAGCACCATCACTCAGAAACCACGACATAGTATCGTCCTCGTCGAAAAAGCGAGAGTAGGTGCATGAGATAACCACTAACACATTACGGTACTCTCCCGATCGTACCAAGGCACAGGCAGTTTGTAGCGCAACTGGGGTACTCCCACAAGTGGCATCAAGATTCCATGCAGCGCCTTGCAGATTTAATTTTCGGGCAAGGAAAGCAGCATTGCCAAATCCCACTTGTTCGGGCCAAACTGAGGCAACAATCATCAGATCAACGTCATCAGGAGAAAGCTTTGCTGCATCTAAGGCATCCTTTGCTGCCCGATATTCCAGGGTTAGTGAGGATTCGTCTGGCCCAAGTACCCAGCGTTCAACAGTTCCGCGAAAGGGATCTGAGAGATAAGGCATCATCTCCTGATCAAACTCGTTGCTGGGGGTGGATTCAGAAAGCGAAAATAGCTTTGCCAAGCTTTTTTGTTCAGCCTGAGCAATTAATTCAGGATATTTTTTTATATAGTAATCGTTTGTGCGTCTAATGCTTGGCAAGCTGACTGCAATCGCTTGAATACCTACTGGGTACTGCACCATATCTAACCACCTCTCAATAATTCGTAGCACCCTGTGTTATCAAACTCTGATTACGACTTTCAGATGCTGGTGTCTGGGTATGGTCGATGACTACATCAACCACAAAAGGTTCACTCGCTGTAATTGCTTTTTCTAAAGCTGCCTGGATCTCGGACTCCCTTTCAACCCGAATACCATCTGCTCCCATCCCTTGGGCAATCTTGACAAAATCTACTTGTGGAATCGCTGCATCCGCACTCTTGAAACCTACATATGTCATTCCTTGTTCACACATATTGTAACGCCCGTCGTTGAGTATAATCCAGACGGCGGGAATTTGGTATCTCACGGCTGTGTTGATCTCGTTGTTCATGAGCATAGCGCCATCCCCAACAATGGCAACGACCTTGCTATCTCGCACCAAGGCGGCACCCACAACCCCAGTAACAAAATGTCCCATAGACCCAAAGCCAGTGCTGGCCCGAAAACGATACGGTTCGGTAAATCGCAGCAGGTGAGTAGCCCAAACCAACGAGTTACCCACCTCGGTCATGATGATTGCATTGCTGCTCTCAACGATCACCTGTTGAATCTCATTCATGAGTACATCTGGTCGTACTGCAATGTCTGCATGAGGATTGATGACATTGTACTTAGGCCCCGGACACTCAGGTAACGGTTGTGTCTGAACTGTTGACTTCCCAATACGCTCAGGAAAGTACTTCAGTAAAGCTTTGACAAAAACTCTCACGTCTGAATGGACGGCAAAAGTCTCGACAGATGGATATGCCGCTCCTGGCACTTCTGGGTCGATGTCAACATGCAAAAAGCCCCGCCTGGGAATCATCGCTGGGTTCCAAAACGAGGTTAGTTCACCAAGGCGTGTGCCCAAGACTAAGGTGTGTAAAGGGCACTGCTCCTGCATATACCTCAGAACTGACTCATGCCCACCAAAGCCAGTGACACCTACGAACTGAGGATGGTCTTCGGGAAATATACCCTTGCCACGGGGTGAACACATCACCGCTGCCCCTGTCCTCTTAGCAAGCTGGTGAATCTCCGTAGCTGCATTACGTGCCCCGAAGCCAACCCAGATAGCAAACGTCCCCTCACACAACAAGCGGACACATTCTGCAATTATTTCTTCATCTACACTTCCTACAGCATGAGACAGAGTTACTTGTGGCAACGATGTCTTGACTGAACTCGTCTGGATATTTGTAGGAATGCTCAGATGTGCAACGAATCCTCCTGGTTGTGCTATGCCAAGGGCCAGCCTTCGAGAAACCTCTGCAAGTTCATCACTGCATTCAAGCGTTGTTGCGTAATGGAATACGGGGCCTGAGCTAAAAATACCTGTGCTAGGCATGGTGTACGTGCTGGTTTCCTGGCAAGCCCAACGTCCTCGCTGCAATGTCGAAGTTGAAGCTGACACGAGAATAACTTTAGCACCTTCCCAACGGGCAGCTAATAAACCTGTGAGAGCGTTGGTTATTCCTGGGCCTGTTGTGGTAAAAACTACAACAGGTCGACCACTTGCAAAATACGCCTCAGTAGCTGCAAAAGCTGCTCCTGCTTCATGGCGAAAGTGCAAAACTTGGATGGAGCTATGGTGCAACGCAGCCCACATAGGTGCGATCGCGCCTCCCGAAACACCAAACGCATATTGCACTCCCATATCTTCCAGGATTTTAACCACTGCCTCTACCACCAAACGAGGTTCGGATGGCTTACCGTGAGATGGCTGTTGAGTTGAGTTGAGTTGTTCAGTGGTATTCGCTTTTGTATCCTGAAATTTAGCATCCATGACAAACAAACTATCTTAGGAATAATTCCTTCTGTGGTGTAACATTATCCCATATGCTCGACTCACCAATACAATTTTTGTATAATGCCCATGCAAGTTCATTAGCATTACTCTCAAACACAGGTGGCAATCAGATGTGTTTCGTAAGATTGGGGAAGGATTATCATTAATTAGGGTTTGTTGCAAATCAAGGTATTAGTTGTTTTACCATAACTTGCTACAGGATAAAGATTGTAGCCTTTTGAGGGATTTTGTCTAACCGCAATCCGCGATCGCATTAATATTTAACGCCGATGGTGTAACAGTTCCAATGATTCCAGGCCATTTACGTATTTACAAGCATACAGTTAGAGCCACATTACATCAATAGGAAACCTTGGGATTAGGTGGACTGAAATGAACCTTATTGAAGATGAGTAGCTGCACCTGAAACGCGACGAGCTTTCTTTACAAATTTTTGAAGATGAATATGAGCTAGCGGTAAGCGAAGCTCTGTCGTTCGCGCAGCGTCTCCGTTAAAAGAAGGCTTATCGCTCTAATTTATGCTATTGAAAATAGGGCAAAAAAGGTAATTATGTTGTTCGTTTATATTTACTCATTCCTAGTTACTTCAAATTAAATTAATTAAAAACTAGTTATTTTATGTCTGCGGTAAGATGCAATCTTAGCATTGCCAAGCTAATATAAATTTTAATTAATGCGGTGATTTTATATATATACAGTTATTGTGAGCAATCAAAGTGTTGAGTTCAATCTCAATCTTCAAAAAGAAAAATTATTTTTTGATGGCTACAAATTTAGCTGGTTTGATTGGTTATGTCTCTGGTATCCTCCAGGCTGGCTGATTTTGTTTAACCGCCACTGGCAGTACTACCATACAGATCCAGATGGTTGGAATTGGTTAGAATATATATTATTTTTGATTCCTGGTGGATTTTATCTAGCGCTGCTGATTCGTTGGTTACGTCTTGGTTGTCGTTCGCCACGAAAAGAAATTGATGAATTTGATCCAAAGTATCAACAAGCCTTTCGCTCAGAAATTCTCGCTCCCATTGTTAAATATTATTTTCATGGAGAATTGCAACAAACTGAGAATTTGCCACCAACAGGGTCATTAATTGTGGCAATGAATCATGCAGGAATGTGCTTTCCTTGGGACTTTTTAACTTTGGGTTATTTGTTAAGTAATGAACGAGGTTGGATAGTGCAACCTCTAGCAGGTGTATCCTTGTTCGATCATCCTTGGATGATTTGGTGGTTACCACCTGGATGGTCACAAGTTTTAGGTGGTGTGCGAGCAGAATTGGGCGATTTTGAAACGGCCATGCAGGAGGGGAAAACTCTCTTATATGCACCAGAGGGTTTACGCGGGCCCTTAAAAGGTTGGAAAAAACGCTATCAATTAGAAAAGTTTGATGTAAGCTTTATTCAACTGAGCCAGCACTATCAAGTTCCGATTCTCCCAGTTATTTGCATCGGTAATGAATTTTTACATCCTTGGACTAGAAACTTTAAGAAATTACAAAAAATATTCAAATTACCATTTTTGCCTTTATCGCCTTTGATGCTGGTCTTGATGCTCTTTCCTTCTATGGGAGTTTGGGCAATGCGAACTCGTCTACGATACTTTATTCAGCCCTTAGAACAGTTAAATACACAAGCACATTATGATGCTCATTCAAGCAAAATTCGTGCAACGGCTTATCAAGAGGCGCAACAATTTAGAGTAAAATTGCAAACGCAAATCAATCGGCTACTTAATAATTTTAAGCGTTAATTATTAACAGCCAATAATAATGCGCTTTCGCAGTTACCCAAAATCATACAGCAGATTGCAGAGGAGTGAGGTACAGATATCGTAAGGGCACAACGGGCGTTGTGCAACGCCACTTCTCCTTCTCCTGACGGAGACGCTACGCCGGAGGCTTTACGCTGACGCTAATGCAGTCGCTCCTTCGGGGTTCGTCAGTCGCTCATGGGGAGCCACTGCGTTATGGGGGTTCCCCCCGTTGTAGCAAGTGGCGTGGAAACCCCCAAGACCACGCTGACTCACCTGCAAAGGGAAAACGCCGCTGAGGGAAAAACCGTAAGGGCGCAGGGCTGCCCCTACCCGTGTACTTCATTTACCTGAAAAACGCTGTATGAGTTTTTTATAAAGATTGTCGTTAAATTGGACATCAAGTATTATGCAAGCTGTCTACTCTATTAGTAGAGTTACCTGTACGCAGGGGAGGAAAAAATGAGGGTTTGGCTTGCTTGCTTTTTGGTATTGTTTGCTTTGGCAGAGCTATTTGATTGGTTGCAGGAATTTACTCTGCCATTACCTATCTATATTTTGGGTGGGGCATTTTTAGCTGTTGCTTCTAACTACGACAAAATTATTGGCTCTTACTTGAGTAATACAGCTATTGAGCCATCACCTCCACAGCCTCAGTTAGAGTCGCCTACCCAATTCCCTAGCTCGATTGCTTTGACAATGGTCAATCCTGTTGAAGATGAGCAACAATCGGAAGTATAGTTTTAATTTGTGAATAAGTAAAAAGCATTGCTAATGAGAAAATTTTCATAAATATCTACTAGAGACTGGGGACAAGGGGACAAATTATTACTCAGAACTCAAAACTCAGCACTCAGCACTTTTTCCAGGCAGAAGTAAATGCTTCAATCAAGCAGGTAAATTGCTAGATTAAATAGAGCTTGGGTTAATTAGCCTTTAACCCAAAGCCCGGAATTTTAAGTTTCGGCTCTGTAACACGTAGAAAATTCAGGCTACTTCCGCAACGCCGTGATTAGTGGACTATTACAACGACTCCGAGCCGTTTTCAAAAAAGATCAGGTTACCCGTGACACTTCCTCTAACAAAAGATGGTTGCAAATTACTCTGACAACTAGTGTGGGAGTCACAGCCTTAGTATGGGGAGTGCGTGAACTCAAATTGTTGCAGTCGTGGGAGTTAAAAGTTTACGATCAAATGTTGCGATCGCCTTTGGCGCTGCGCTCCGCGCAATCGCGTCCTGTACAAGCACGTGATAATCGAATTTTGCTGGTAACAATTACTGAAGAGGATCTAGCAAAACAAAAGTGGCCGTTGTCGGATAACACAATCAATCAGCTTTTACAGAAACTAGAGTCATATAAACCTCGTGTTATTGGGCTAAATCTTTACCGACCAGAACAAAAAAATTTAGCGGCTGGTCTGCCAAGTCGCAAAAATATTATTGGCACTTGCTTATTAAGCAGCATGGGTAGGCCAGAAATTCCCCCACCGCCTAACTTCCCTATAAATAATGTAGGTTATAACGATCTAATTTCTGACAACGAGGACGATCAAATTGTTCGACGCAGTTTGTTATTTGCCCACTCTAGAGACAAGAAATGTACAACGCGATTTTCATTTGCTGCTTTAGTTGCTATTAGTTATTTAGAAAAAGAAGGTATTGAACTAGATTTTCCCGATCAACATCATTTCTCTCTGGGTAAAACGCTTTTCCCCATCCTCACAACTAATTTTGGTAGTTACCAAGGTTTAGATGCCCAAGGCTACCAAATCCTTTTAAATTATCACGATCCCAATTACCTAGCCTCGGAAGTAACTTTGACACAAGTTTTAACAGATCAAGTTAGCCCGGACAAAGTAAAAGACCGTTTGGTAATTATCGGTACTACAGCTCCCAGTATTCATCCTGGATTCTACACACCCTACAGCGCATCGCCACAGCAGCCAGCTAGAATGCCTGCTGTCTTGATTCATGCACAGATGGCAAGTCAAATCATCAGTACTGTGCTTGATCAAAGGCCCCTGATTTGGGACTGGCCTAACTGGGTTGAATTTGTATGGATATGGGTGTGGTCATTAGTGGGTGGTAGTATAGCGTGGTGGCTACGAAATCCTTTGCTATTGCTAGCAGTAGGAAGCATAACCTTAATTAGCTTGGTAGGAATCTGTACTGGTTTGTTTCTTTTTGCCGGATGGGTGCCCCTCATTCCGCCTGCCCTAACCTTGGTGATTAGTGGCATTAGTATCATGGCTTATACTACATACCAGACTCAGCAGCAAACTAAGTTAATTATTCTGCAAGTTGAAAAACAAAAAGAGGTAATTGAGCAGTTAGATATCCTCTTCAAAGAAAGTACAGTATTTGTTGATCGACATCATCACCCAGCACCTAAAATTGTGACACCAGAAAAAGTAACTGGTGATTTTATTTTGGGTGGACGCTATCAAATTTCTAAAATTCTTGGTTCCGGTGGATTTGGTTGCACTTATTTAGCAAAAGATACTCAGCGACCGGGTAATCCTATTTGTGTAGTTAAACAGTTAATGCCAGCACGCCGGGACACAAAATTTTTACAAGTTGCTAGACGTTTGTTTAATACTGAAGCTGAAATTTTACAAGTTTTGGGTAAACACGATCAAATTCCAGAATTGCTTGCTTATTTTGAAGAGAATGATGAATTTTATTTAGTTGAGGAATACATTCCTGGGCATACTCTGAATGAGGAATTACCACCTGTCGAGGGTATGCAGAACGAACTCGCTGTGCTTGATATCCTCAAAAAAGTTTTAGAAGTCTTGGAATTTGTACACGAGCATCGAGTGATTCACCGAGATATTAAACCAACTAATATTATTAGATGCTCTCAAGATAATCGACTGGTACTGATTGATTTTGGTGCAGTCAAGTTAATGCAGCCAGCCAATAGTGAGCAAACAGAATTAGAAACAGTAGCCATTGGGACGCGTGGTTATGCACCACCAGAACAATTTGCGGGTCATCCCCGGTTGTGCAGTGATATTTATGCCTTAGGAATGATTGCTATTCAAGCACTAACTGGAATACCACCACAAGAACTTCAGCCAGATCCAGAAACAGGTAATGTAATATGGCGTTCTCAAGCACAAGTCAGCGAAGAATTGGCGGCGATTTTAGATAAGATGGTGCGTTATCATTTTAGCGATCGCTATCAATCAGCCCACGCCGTTCTCCAAGATTTGAAACTTATCGCTAATTGAACGATTGGGGATTGAGGACTAGCAAGTGGGGATTGAACACCTGGGAAAAGAAGAATCGAAGGCAAAATTTAAATCTCATAAAGAAATTAGGTTTGAAGCTTTCTTTTGCCTGAAAGCCTTGTTTATACCAAGTTGCAATCAAAAGTAGCAACTGTCATTGCGAGCGAAACAAAGTGGAGCGAAGCAATCTCCGCTAACGAAAGATTACTACAACAGAACGCAACTTGGTATTAGCAACGATTATATTCAGAACTTACGCACTCAGATCCCCCAACCCCCTTAAAAAGGGGCAGCCCTGCGCCCTTGCGGGTTCCCCGACTCCCTCAGTGGCGTGGCTTTAGACGTTCCCCCTTTTTTAAGGGGGGTTAGGGGGGATCAGGATTTCCGACTTCAGTGCGTAAGTCCTAATATTTTTTCTCTAAAGAGAATGATGGAGAGCGTTAATCCTGGGTGTCAATGAAAAAGGCTCCAGCATTCCTGCCTGAGCCTCTACAAAATATAATGAATTTGCTAAACTAGGCGATTAGCTTAAACACCTAAAGTTTAGTAACGGTTACGGAAGCTGTTGTTTCCGCCGCGATTACCACCGCCAAAAGAACCTCTGTCTTCTCTGGGTTTAGCTTTATTAACTTTGAGGTCACGTCCCATCCACTCAGCACCATCAAGAGCTTCAATGGCAGCTGTTTCTTCAGCGTCTGTACCCATTTCCACAAAACCAAAGCCACGCATACGGCCTGTCTCACGGTCAGTAGGTAGTTGAACCCGCTTTACAGAACCATATTCTGCAAAAACGCCATTCAAACTCTCTTCTGTAACGTCGTAAGAAAGATTGCCTACATAAACTGACATAGATTGTCTCCGAAATCATAAATGTGTAGAGATTTAGTTTTCGGAGAAAAGTTTGCGAATACCAAAAGGAAAAAGCCTGTCAATACTAAAAACAAACGCGGTCGCCGAATTAACTCTCATTTCTAAAATAACATAGTAAGCAATTATTAAGTAAAAAGTTGGAAATATCGTTACAAAACGGAATATGAGCAATTCATAGCTAAGTATCGGGATGTTTGCACTAGTAGTTTGGGATCGGGAACGGCAAGTATTATGGTTAAGGCGCGATCGCGTTGGTAGTCGTACTCTTTACTACACTATTAGCTGTTCAGCTCGTTGGATTGCCCCGTAGATGATGGGGATGGGCTGGCTGCTGGCTTTGAACGCTGCTGCTGGTAAAAGCCGACAACTTTTTGGACATAGGCAGCAGTGAAGCCGTTGTTACAGCCTTGATAGCTGCCAGTCATCCACCAACAAGCTACTCCACGCACAGCCGCTGTTTCATTATTTTTGGTGGCGCTAAACTGCTTGTTTAACTCACGACGTGTGATGCAGGACACAACTTGGCGTGCTGTCGCAGGGCTGTTTTCAAACTGCGTCGGTGTTAGTTCTTGCTTGAGACAGAATTTCGACCAGCCTTTGAGGGTTTCTGGTTTGACTTGCCATTCACTATAAAGTCCATCGTTTGCTGATTTAGTTTGCGGTGCAGCCTGTCGCAGTGCCTCTACCATTGCCGCAACTTGGGCATCAGAAACCTGCTGTTGTGTTTGAGCCAATAATGACGACGACAACCCTAAACTGACAACTACTCCGCCAAGTAGTAATTGTATGAACTTTTGCCTCATGATTCTGGACTTATTTGAAAGACCAAAATGTAGCATACTATGTCTTTACGCAGTGATACGCACTCATTAAGGGTTTGAATCAGGGGTGTAGGGGTATGAGGGGTGTAAATATTCAAAATCTTTACACCCTTACACCCAATCTCAACAGACAACCTTTGCGCGTAAGTCCTGTTAATGTCGATTTATTTTTTACTACTGCCCAAGTTCTTTGATATTGTTCATTGCTTGTTGATACAATTCTTTGTTGCCTTGACTTTGAAAAATATCTGCTGCTTGCTGTAAGTCTTTGAGCGCTCCTGGTTTATCTCCTTGGGCTGCACGGGCATTTCCCCGGTTATTGTAGGCAGGGCCGAAGTTAGGATTGAGGCGAATGGCTTGATTGTAATCTGAGATCGCTCCTTGTAAATCTCTCCTAGCGGCACGGACATTACCTCGGTTATTGTAGGCAATGGCATATCTAGGATCAAGGCGAATTGCTTGATCGTAATCATCTAGTGCGCCATTTTGATTACCCTCAGAAGCACGAGCATTTGCCCGATTATTGTAAGCTTCGGCATAGTTGGGAGCAAGGCGAATGGCTTGATTGTAATCTGCGATCGCGCCTTTGTTATCTTTTTGGGAGGCACGGGCATTAGCCCGGCTATTGTAGGCTTCGGCATCGTTAGGATTGATCCTTAGCGCTTCGTCATAATCTGCGATCGCCTCTTGCTTGTTTCCCAAATCAAAGTAAGCTAATCCCCTAGCTTTGTAGGCGTCACTATATTGGGGATTCAGGCTAATCGCTTGCCCATAAGAAGCGATCGCGGCTTGCGAGTTGCCTTTGGCGTGCTGATTTTTTCCCTGAATATAAAATTGCATAGCTTTGGATGTTTTAGCTGGGCGGCGGCTTGGAGGAGTAACTCCAATTTCTGTTACCAATACATCGCTGTTTTTACTACAGGAAAAACTGATAATTGCAATCAATGTAGTCAACAAAGCTATACTAAATGCTCTACCCACCTCTTTCCAATCTTGTTTAAATAATTGCATTCTCATAAGTTATTTTAAACTGCTATTTCATCTAGATAAAATTAGTATCAAATTTAGTTGTTTGCTTAACTAGTGATTATTTCTAATTTCATCTTCTCTAGGTTGAATTAACAGTCTTCTATAGGTTCAGGTGAGAAGTGCGTAAATGCTACAGACATTTGCTACAACTGGATAACATCTACATCAGTTAATTTTGAGACCGAAAGGCTTCCTCAGCATAACTAAAAGTAGCTTTTTACAATAGATAATAAAGTATAAAACTTTCCTTTACTCCTGATTTATCTGTTGAATTCTCGCTTTCTAAAAGTGGCTTTTTAGGCAGCAAGGGTCTGTTGTTACCGCTTTTTATTATACTTTTTAAAACTTTTGAGATTAGCATTTTAATTTTTTTTAGCAAAATCTTCATCAATATTAAATTTTTGCTGAACGTTAATATATGCTTAACGGCATTTCTATATACAGTAATTATTTGTCAATTATGAAGCTAACTTTTTAAACGCACTGCATTAGATGCGTAGCAGCTATCCATAGGGTAAAGGGCTTATATCTAAAAAATTTATTCATGAGCAATATCACTTTCTTGGGTTTTAGGAGTCAAACGCCAAGCTTTAACTTCATCAATATCTACAGACAATTGTTCCAAGTTGTCACCTAAATCTTTTTGGAGTTTCTGAGTCAGTGTAATCGGAAAATCTAACTGAATATTTTGGGTTTCTACTAGTCTTGCTAGTTCAGAAAATGCGACTTTAACTGTTTTTCGCTCGTAACCAGTCAGCTTGCAATAGGATGTTTCAGAGACATCTTGAGTCTGCATAGCTTTTTTAATTCGCTCTTGCAGATGCTCTAATTCGGAATTTAATAGCTGACACTGCTGCTCAACTTCGATATATCTTGCACCGAGCGCTGCTAAATCTTCTTCTGCTGGATCGGGACTAGTTTTTGCCTGTAATTCTAATAAATTTAAATGTACTTGAGCAAGATATATACAGTCTAAGTAAGCGTACTCAATTTGTTCTTCGCTTAAAGGTCGCTTTCCCCAATCACTAGTTTGTTCTTGTTTATCAATATTATTGAAGGCGCAAAGTGCGGTAGCTAAAGTCTTGAGTTGATAATTAGGTAATGGCAAGAGGTAGTAGGGAATTTTCTTTGCCATTTCTAAGGTGCAAGTAATATTTTTAGCTTGCTTGTTACCTAAAAATTTTAAATCGTAACTAGCATTATGAAATACCTTTTCAATGCTAGGGTTGAGCATTATCTGTTCAATAAATTCTAATATTACATCAGGTTTTTCTAACACATCCAAAAGATAGACGCGATCGCCACTCATATCGTTGGGATTATCCAATACCTGAATCAGTGACAATTTAGGATTACGACCTTTGTAATCGGCGACTTCTGTATCGATCCACAGAGTTTGAGCGTTTGTATATTCAGCGATAATCGCATGAATTTTATTGGCATCAGTCAAGTATGGCATTGGCTAATCTTGATTACAGCAGAAAGGATAAAGAGTGCTGAGTCACCGAAGTTCAGATCGGCAGAGCATTTACCGAGTGCGAAGTACTGAGTATTTTTTACTTTACTCAACTCTCAGCCTTCAAAATTATCAGACTTTTATCATTGTGAGCGATTACCTCCGGCACTGCGCGGAGCGCAATCGCAGATAATTCTTGCAGGCATAAATTTTTATATCTCAAGCTGGATAAACAATTTGCGAGTCGCAGTCATTCTATAAATGAAACGAGCGCAAGTATTTTACTGCCCCATGCGTTACTTTGCATTAGCTACCGATTACGATGGAACCCTAGCCACAGATGGCCACGTAAATGAGAATACCTTGACAGCACTAGAACGCCTGCGGGCTTCTGGTAGAAAGCTGATTATGGTTACAGGTAGGCAGTTAGATGATTTGCAGCGTGTTTTTGAGCGAATCGATTTATTTGATTATGTGGTTGCAGAAAATGGTGCGTTGCTGTACTCACCAACTTCGGGTGAAGAAAAATTATTAGGTTCACAACCACCACAAGAGTTTATTCAAACATTGCGCGATCGCCATGTCGATCCTCTCTCTGTAGGACGAGTGATTGTGGCTACTTGGCATCCCCACGAAACCACAGTTTTGGAAACCATCCGCGACTTAGGGCTAGAATTGCAAGTCATCTTTAACAAAGATGCAGTGATGGTGCTACCTTCAGGTATTAACAAAGCAGTAGGACTGCTAGCAGTATTGGATGAAATGAAGTTATCGCCACACAACGTTGTTGGGGTTGGCGATGCCGAAAATGACCACGCCTTTCTCAGCATATGCGAGTTGTCTGTAGGAGTAGCTAATGCCTTACCGATATTGAAAGAACAGGTAGATTTTGTCACCAACGGAAATCGAGGCGATGGTGTTGTCGAATTAATTGACAAAATCATCGCAGCTGATGCGTCTGATACCGAATCAAAATGTTGTGGTTAACTCGCTAGGAGTTGCTTTACAGAATCGTCCGGTATTTTTTGCCGAACTACTGTCAGCTTTGTTGGAATTGCGATCGCAAATCTGCTAGTGAAAGTCGGGATGCAATTAAAGCAGTGATCGAGCAACGTTACACATTACCTGCTTAAATTACTAATTAAGCCGGATATTTATGCAAAGCAGTCTAACTTCATCCGAGCATCTTGAGCCAACCAAATACTTCTTCTACTGTTAATTTCAGTTCAATTTCATCTAACACTAGTAAATCATCTTTCCCTCGCCGCAGCTCTGGTTGCTGTTTTGGCTGAAACACGAGAATCGAGCGATCGCTTGGGTCAATTAGCCATCCTAACTGACAATTATGCTTCAGACAATGCAAGATATTGCCAGTAACACGGTTAGAACTCTGATCGGGAGAAAGAATTTCAATTGTCCAATCTGGAGCAACCAATACATCATCAACAGATTCGCCATTTTCATCAAAATCAATGTGTTCGTGAGTGGCGAGTTTTAGGCATTGGCTTTTGAATAATTTCACCGTCAATATACTCACTAGCAGGCTTGGTTTCTGGTAGCTTGAGAAACTCCTCTAGTGTAATTGATGAAGGTTTGGCAACAGTCATGATATTTATTGCTAAAAACTGCTTGTTCTTAGTTTAGCAGTGGTTTGCTTTCAGCCAAGAATCACACCAAAAGTCTCTCGACTGATACCTGAACATCTGAAAATGCTAATGGTATAACTGCTCCTTCCCCAATAGTTTCTTCTGAAGTGTACTGACCATTTTGGGGATATCGAAATACAATTATTTGTTTGCTAGATAAATTTAAAACCCAATATTCTTGAATATTAGCATTGGCATAAATCGCTGCTTTCAATTCTAGGTCTTTTTTCAAACTTGTCTTAGCAACTTCGACAATCCAAAAGATATCTTCCGGCCGAGGATGACGATTGTTGTAAGCAGACTCTGGTAATCGCACAATAGCAATGTCTGGTTCGGGTTCAGAGTTAGACAAAGTGATTGGCCCGTTGAAACGGACATCAGCTCTACCGAGCAATAACTCCTCTAGGTATTTTGCCCCTCGTTTTGCAGTACTGTAATGAATTGGTGTTTCTGGACTCATCTCAACAATTTCACCCGCTAGCAACTCCACACGGCGATCGCGCAGAATTCCTGCTTGAATCATACGATGATAGTCATCCACAGACCATTTAGCTAGCGTTTTCATTGCAAAATTAAATATATTTTCAACCTTGATTCAATTTTATATTGTCTGATCTAATCTCTTTATTTTGAATTTTGAATTGGTATCACTTAGCCTGCTTGCTGGTTCTCAATATAGTGACGTAAAACTGAGTTAATCAAATCTTTATACTCCCCTTGCTGTGTCCGAAACCACGCCATTACTTCTGGATCTAACTGAATCAAATTACGAGCTTGTGATGCTGGAACCCTCAAGCTAGCGTTTTCAAAAAACTCATCGTTTAGAGGTGGAATATCCGAGTAATCAATATCCTTGTCTGTCATCACCTCTAATGCAGCCTAATCAGTACGTGAGGTATTGTTCGAGTCGTTGTTGCTCATATCGGTTTGCTCTTCGTGCTGAGATAATCTTGATTATGTTTCTTAGACAGATGTGTTGGGCTGCGATGCCCCACCAAACCCTTATTCAATTTAAACATTCAATCAAAAACCTAGATCTTTAACATAATATTATTCATAGCTAATAGATAATCATAAAAACAAAGATAAATTGCTAGTATTTATAAAATAAACTTATGGTAGTATAGAATTTTTCTGCTGCTCTATTTCGTATGACAAAAGCTTGTGAACGCGCTTTAGAACCATAAGCAAGGTCAATGCAAAAACAATAACAAACCAAAAAACAATAACAGAAACAGCAGAATTAATGAAAGCATTCTGAACTAGAGCAGAAGCAGCAAGTAAATTTCCATACCGCATTTGTTGTTTTTTTGGCTGAAAGACTAAAATCGGGTGATCGCTTGGCTCATTGAAACTACAGGCTTTTTAGCCATTCTTTGGCGGCAGCTTGGCTATCAAAGTATTCCACACGAAACTTATCTGAGGTAACTCTGTTGACTACATTCTCAACAGCTACCCGATTGAAATAGAACCGCGAGTT
Source organism: Mojavia sp. (assembly GCF_059505145.1). Lineage (NCBI taxonomy): Bacteria > Bacillati > Cyanobacteriota > Cyanophyceae > Nostocales > Nostocaceae > Mojavia > Mojavia sp. The sequence goes on along the minus strand of NZ_JCACKA010000085.1, from coordinate 284 downwards.
AACCATGCCGCAGGCACGAAAGCCAGCCTCAATAGTACGGGGTAACCAGTCTTCAATTACCCATTGCTGATCGTCAGCCGCAATAATTGGTAGATGGGTTGTATCAGCGACAACTTTACCAACATTTTTATCGATAAGCAGTTGTAATACGTTTTCACTAATCAGCCGGAATTGAGTACTCGTTCCATATGCGTGCCATTCCATAATGATGCATGGGACATTTGAGTCATACGGCGTTGCATAATAGAGGGATGAGTTGAGGTTGTCTACTGTGCAATGTCCAT